>JACMIV010000100.1 GCA_014380965.1 Rhizobiaceae bacterium
CGCGGTCCGGATTGCGCTTGTCATAGGCGGGTTCGCCCGCCAGCCGCGCAGCGAGGTGGCCGGCGGTCAGCGTGTAGACGAAGGACTTGTTCCATTCGAGATAGACGTCGAAATTCGGGTAGGCGAGGAAAGCCGGGCCGCCGCGCCCCATCGGCAGGATCAGGGAGGCAGGAAGCGCGTCCTCTTCGAGGGCCGAGCCGTCCGCCTTGGTGACGCCGAGGCCGGCAAAGGCGCTCCGCGGCTCCTTGTTGGCGAGCGAGGCGCGCTCCCAGGGGAAGTCCTGCGGCACTTTGACGGCTTCGAGCCAGGGCTCGCCGGCGCGCCAGCCGAGCGAGGCCATGAACTTGGCGGTTGTGGCGAGCACATCCGGGGAGTCGCGGAGAAGGTCGATCCGGCCGTTGCCGTCGGCATCGGTGCCGAACTTCAGGTACTCCTCGGGCAGGATCTGCGTCTGGCCGAGCTCGCCCGCCCACGCCCCGATCATCTGCTCGGGCTGGAGATAACCGGCGTCGACCACCTGCATCGCGGCGACGAGATGCGGGCGGAAGAGGGCAGGGCGGCGGCAATCGTGGGAGAGCGTCGCGAGCGCAGAAAGAGTGTTGAAGTCGCCGAGGACGGCGCCGTAGTCGGTCTCGAGACCCCAGAAAGCGGCGATGGCGGCGCCGGGAACGCCCGTCTCGGCCTCCACGCGGTCGAAGGTCGAGGCGTATTTCTGGAGGTTGGCCCGGCCTTGGCGCAGCCGCGAAGCATTGACCATGCGGCCGGCGAACTGGTCCCAACTCTGGGTGAAGACGCCTTGGGCGCGGTCGCGCGACAGGACGCGGCCGTCGGGGGCGCTGCCGATCCGCGCCATCGATCGCGCGATCGCATCCTCGGAGACGCCTGCCGCCGCGGCCTCCTGGCCGACATTCTCGAGAAAAGCACCGAAATCGCCGCCGCAGGCGACATCGCCTCGGGACGCCTCCTGGGCGGACGCGAGCGACGCCGTTGCGAGAAGGGCGGCGAGGGCGGCTGCAGCGTGGCGCGCGACGGTCATGGGCGGTCGGGTCCTTGGCATGGAACGAGGTCGCCCGGACGTTATCGGCGACAAGATGGCGCTTTGAAGAACGCCGGCACGCATTTTCGTCGTCCGCCGGATGCGTTGAGGTGTGTGTTCGCTGCCTTCTCCGGCATCGCCGGTGTCAGCGGCGTTTCGGTCGATTGGCCTTCAGCCATTTCGCCCAGTCGGCACGCGAGCCGGAGAAGGCGTTGCGGTCGACCTCACCGGAGACGCCCGGAACGGTTCCGGTCGCGGTGTACTGCCAGAACCGGAAGGGGCGGGAGGTATAGACGTTGCCCGGATGGTCGCGCACGGCCCGCAGCCAGAATTCGTGCCGCGGGAATGTGCCGACGAGGCGCTCGCGGTGGATGTCGATCGGCGCGTAGACGAGCGGCCGGACACCATAATGGCTCTCGAGCTCGTCCATGAACGCGTTCATCTCCTTCACCACGTCGTCGCGGGGCGGGCGCTTGGTGCAGGTCGGCGAATCCGGGTTCCATTCGACGTCGAGGACGGGCGGCAGAGCATTGGCGTCGCGGGGTACATTGTCGATGAACCAACGCGCCTGGCTCCTTCCATCCCGGCACCAGTAGAAGAAATGGTACGCACCTCGCGGAATGCCGGCAGCGCCCGCGCCGCGCCAGTTCTCGGCGAAGCGGCTGTCGACGCGGTCGCCGCCCTCGGTCGACTTGATGTAGGCAAAGGCGACGCCGCCGTCTCGCGCCGCGCCCCAGTCGATTTCGCCCTGGTACTTCGAGACGTCGATGCCGTGGACCGGATGAGCCTGCGGGCTCGAAGCGGAGAAATCGGAAAGGCCGAGATCGGCGGTGTCGAGCGAGGTCGAGGTGCAACCGGTCGCGATCGCGCCGGTTAGGACGATGGCGACGATGACCTTGGCAAGCGCGCCCGAGATGAGCGTCTTTCTCTTTGCTGCGAGTGCTCTGCCGGCAGAACGGTCGAGGCTCATGAATGTCACGCCCGCGCTAGAGGTTTGAAAACAATGACGTCGGCGCAGTTTGCATCGCTATGCTTAAAGTCTCTTTACCGCGCTTTTGGAAAGATGACTCGCCGCCCGCGCGAGCCGCGCTATCTCGATCCCAAAGCTTCTCGGAGCTTCTACGCACGGTCCTCGCCGTATCGCATCGAAATTTTGCGTGATCGTCGTGGATCGAACGGAAACGGTCGTCGTTCGTTGATGGCCCGGTACACTCAAACAGATGGACGTTTGACATGAAGAAGATTTCTCTCGCGCTTTGCGCTTCCGCCCTGATGACCCTCGCGGCGTGCTCGGGCTCCGACGACGCGGCCGAGACCCCGGCCGCGACCCCGCCGGCCGCAAGCACGACGACGACGACCACCCCGCCGCCTGCCGACACGATGGCGCCGTCGACACCTCCCGCCAGCACGACGACCACCACGCCGTCGACCGGAACGGGCACGACCGGAACCGCCCCCGCGAACTAAGGCGGTCGCTGCCGGGCTTTGGGCGGCAATCGTCCTGAAGACAGCCGGCGGCGCACGATCGAAATCAAGAGCGGCCTCGCGAAAGCGGGGTCGTTTTCGTTGAGGGGTGCCTTACGTGCATCGTTTGGCGCACATGCCGGCATCGTTCCGGTTTGGTCGTTTCGTTCACGAGGATGCCCGCTATGGAATACCGCAAGCTCGGCCGCACCGGCCTCGACGTGTCGCGTCTCTGCCTCGGATGCATGAGCTTCGGCGATCCCGACTGGTTGGTTCACCCCTGGGTGCTCGGGCGAGACGACGCGATGCCGTTCTTCGAACGCGCGGTGGAGGCGGGGATCAACTTCTTCGACACGGCGGATATGTACTCGTTCGGCGTCAGCGAGGAGATCACGGGCGAGGCGCTTGGAAAGCTCCTGCCCCGCGAAGAGGCGGTGATCGCGACGAAGCTCGGGCTTTCCATGGGCAAGGGCCCGAATTCGAGCGGGCTGTCACGCAAACGCATCGTCGACTGCGTCGAGAGCTCGCTCGACCGGCTCGGAACCGACTATATCGACATTCTCTATATTCATCGGCTCGATCCGGAGACGCCGATGGAGGAGATCGTGGAGGGGCTTGCGCAGGTCGTCGGCGACGGATCGGTCCGCTATCTCGGCGCGTCCTCCATGTATGCGTGGCAGTTCGCCAAGATGCGCGAGATGCAGAGGGCAGCGGGATGTCCGCCCTTCGCCGTGATGCAGAACTTCTACAACCTCCTCTACCGCGAAGAAGAACGCGAGATGATCCCCTATTGCGCCTCGGAGGGCGTC
The DNA here is from genome assembly GCA_014380965.1 of Rhizobiaceae bacterium. Lineage (GTDB taxonomy): Bacteria > Pseudomonadota > Alphaproteobacteria > Rhizobiales > Rhizobiaceae > Plantimonas. The sequence continues at coordinate 3,310 of JACMIV010000100.1, forward strand.
GCGGTCGTGCCGTGGTCGCCGCTCGCGCGCGGTTTCCTTGCGGGCAACACGCCGAAGGGTGGCGAGGCAACGAAACGGGGGCAACGCGATCCTCGCTCGAAGGATTACTTCGGCAGCGATACGGATTACGAGATCGCTAGCGTCGTAGCCGCCATCGCGTCGGAGCGTGGCGTTTCGCCCGCGCAGATCGCGCTTGCCTGGGTGCTCTCGCGCGGCGACATCACCGCGCCGATCGTCGGGGCGACGAAGATGCGCCATCTCGACGACGCTATCGCGGCGCTGTCGCTGACGCTCGAGCCTGCGGAGATCGCGCGTCTGGAGGCGCCTTATCGACCGCGCGCGATCATGGGGCACAGCTGACACGACGCATCCGCCACCGTCTCGACGTTTCGGCTGCAGTAACGGCCTCATTCGCCGGGGCCAGGCGCCGTGCGGCATCTTTCGCATTGCAAAAGTCGCAGGGGCTGCGATCTTGCGTCAGAGCCCTTTCTCGGCGTGAGCACCGCTTGGGGGTAGCTTATGACGCATTCGCTGGTCGGCTGCGGGCAAAGAGCGGCAGCGGGGCGGTCCACCTCGCCCGCGGAAACGGAGACATGCAGATCCTCTGGAGCCTCGGCGCGCTGTTGCGGTCCCTGCCCGCTCAGGGCAAGCACACGCTCGAAGCGCTGTACGACAGCATCCGCCGGCTCTTCGGCGGAGACCGCGAGACGCGGCGGCAGGTGGCCTTTTCGGTCGCGATGATTGCGCTCGCGGCGAAAATGGCGAAGGCCGACGGCATCGTCAGCCAGGCCGAGATCGCCGCCTTCCAGCAGATCTTTGCGATCCCGGCCGAGGAGATGCGCAACGTCTTCCGGCTCTACGATCTCGCCAAGCAGGACACCGCCGGGTTCGAGGCCTATGCGGCCAAGATGACGGCGCTCTGCGTGGAGGAGGAAGGGCGCTGCGTGCTCCTCGCCGACATCCTCGATGGGCTCTTTCACATCGCGAAGGCCGACGGGCTCGTCCACCCGCGCGAGCTCGATTTCCTTGCCCGGATCGCCGAGATCTTTCGGCTCACCGAACTGGAATTCGCCCAGATCCGCCACCGCCACGTTACGACCGGCGAGGACGGCCCGTACGCGGTTCTCGGCGTTGCTCCTGGCGACCCGCCGAGCCACGTGCGTGCCCGCTACCTCGATCTCGTCAAGGAGAACCATCCAGACCGGCTTGCCGCCCGCGGCGTACCGGATGAGTTCATGGCGATCGGCATCGAGCGGATGAAGGCTATCAACGCGGCCTATGAGAGCGTCGCGAAAATGAGGGCAGTTTGATGGAGGAATGGGCGCCTCCCGAGAGGCCGGTGCTTCTAACGCCCGATTCCGCCCTCGTCGCAGAGGTCTACACTTCGCCGAACGTCGATCCGCGTCGCGGCGTCGCCGGTCCCGACATGCTCATCCTGCACTACACCGGCATGGAGGACGGCGAGGCGGCACGCCGTTGGCTCTGCATGGAACGATCGCAGGTCTCCTGCCACTACCTGATCCACGAGGACGGGCGGATCGTGCAGATGGTACGGGAGGCCGACCGGGCCTGGCATGCGGGTGCCGGAAGCTGGCGGGGCAGGGACGACGTGAATTCCCGCTCGATCGGGATCGAGATCGTCAATCCCGGCCACGAGCACGGCTATCGCGCTTTCCCTGTTGTCCAGATCGCGGCGGTCATCGAATTGTGCGGCGATTGCGGCAGCCGCTGGCCGATTGCGCGGGAGAACGTGCTGGCCCATTCCGATATCGCTCCCGCCCGCAAGCAGGATCCCGGCGAACTGTTCCCTTGGGATCAACTCTTTTCAGCGGGAATCGGACACTTCACGACGCCTGCACCGGTCACCTCCGGCCGCTATTTCGGGCTTGGAGACGAGGGAGAGCCGGTTGCAGCCTTCCAGGCCCTGCTCGCGAGCTACGGCTACGAGGTGACGGCGTCGGGAGTTTTCGATGCTGCGACGCGACTTGCGACGATCGCGTTCCAGCGGCATTTTCGACCGGCGAAGGTCGACGGCATCGCCGACATGTCGACGATCACAACCCTGCATCGTCTGCTGACGAGCCTTCCGAGTTCTCCCTACGCGGCCGCCGGGATCGCATGACTTAGCCGGCAAAGCGATCCGGTTTTGTGTCACTCCGACATGCGGCGTGATGGAATAGCCATATTCAGGGTCCGTTTGCACCGCAGAAGCTCAGCCGCAAACGTTCGCGGCCGGGCCGCGGCAGGGGACATTTCCGGGGCGTCGAGGGGAATTCGACGCGTCGGTATTCGACAGGAATTCGTGGACATGAACAGACCGACCAGCATGGCTCTCGCCGTGGCGCTTTCGCTCGCGCTGACGCAGGGCTCCTTCGCCGAGATCGCCTCCTCCACCTCTACAGCGCCGCTGAAAGCCGGCGCTTCTCTTGAAAAGGGCACGCTCGAAAAGGGTGGTGGGCATGGCGACAGGCCTTTTGCCGCCATCATCGCGCGGCACGCCGCCGCCGAGGGTGTGCCGTTGGCGCTCGCCCACGCGATCATCGGCGTCGAGAGCAACTATCGCGTCAAGGTGACGGGCCGGGCCGGGGAGGTCGGCCTCATGCAGATCAAGCCGGCGACGGCGCGAGGCCTCGGCTACACCGGCTCGACGAAGGCGCTCTACGATCCGGAGACCAACATCCGCTGGGGGATGAAGTATCTCGCCGGAGCGCGCGATCTCGGCGGCGGCACGACCTGCGGGACGGTGCTGAAGTACAATGCCGGGCACTATGCCAGACGCATGAACCCCGTTTCCAAAGCCTATTGCCGGAAGGTGATGAAACGTCTCGGCGAAGCGTGAAGGCTGGCGCGAGGGTGGACTGCGGGTTCCTGCGACCCTTTGTTGACTTCCGCCTCACCTGCCATCAAAGGTCCGCCCCGCCAGTCGGCTGGGCGACCGCTGCCGTCAGATGTCGAAAGACGACGGGGGAGGAAAGTCCGGGCTCCACGGAGAAACGGTGCCGGGTAACGCCCGGCGGGGGTGACCCCAGGGACAGTGCCACAGAAAATAAACCGCCCCGCCTGCGGTTGCGCTTCGACCGGACGCGGCATGGGACACCGTCCCACCGTCCATGGGATCGACTCCCACGTCGATAGAAACGGTGCGCAAGCGCAAGCGCCGGCGGGGTAAGGGTGAAACGGTGGGGTAAGAGCCCACCGCGCTTCCGGCAACGGCGGCGGCAGGGCAAACCCCACCGGGAGCAAGACCGAATAGGGACGACGTGGCGGGCAACCGCCAGCCTTTCTCCGGGCCGGTCGTCCGGGTGGGTTGCTCGAGGCCATGTGCGAGCATGGTCCCAGAGGAATGGTCGCCCGGCAGTTCGCTGCCGACAGAACCCGGCTTACAGGCCGACTGGCATTCACCTCCGCTGCTTCCCGGGCGTGGCACCGGCTCGCCCGCTGAGACGCTCGACGTCATATCGCCAGCAAAATATTTCGCCGATCCCATCCGTTTTTTCGTCCTGAGGTTGTATTTATCACTGAGTACATGGCGCGTGTCTGCGCGTCTCATGACGTTGTTTGGCAAGGGAAAACCAACCCGTCTGGGGTTGAGTCCAAGAGCGGCCTGAGTGCGCTGCAGAAAAGCTCAACGAGCTTTGGGATCGTTACGGGAGGTGAAGGCGAAAACCCTAACCTTAATAGGCTGTTAAGACTAACGTCGTATGACTGACGCGGTACCCTCGTCGGTCTTGGTGTGGGTAAATCCCATTGACGCCCATATGGCCCCATGATATCCCCAACGCCATCAGATGCAGGCCGGTTTCGGCGAAATCTTCAGGCAGATACGTGCAACTCCGAGGAGACCGGAGAAGGCGCGCGCCGCAGTTGCGCGGCGCGGGTTGGGGTGGATTTTTTCCGGCGCCGTGCCGGGTGGGCGGGGGCCTTCATGACATGGACACCGCTACAGGGATCAGGCGTTCGGCTTGATGGACCGGTTCCTTTCCAATGCCGTGAACAACGTCGACGCCAAGGGTCGGGTCTCCGTTCCGGCGGCCTTCCGGCAAATACTGACGCAGCGCGGCTTCAACGAGCTCTACGGGATGCAGGCGCTCGGCGATCCCGCGATCGACGTCGGCGGGATGGATCTTCTGGAGCGCTACGAGCAGCGCCTCGCCGCCGAGGATCCCTTCAGCGAATCCTATGCCGACATGTCGCTCTTCACCTACGGGGACGGCGCCTTCCTGAAGTTCGACCAGGAGGGGCGCATCACGGTGAACGACTTCATCCGCTCGCACACTGGCATCACCGACAAGGTGACCTTCGTCGGCCGCAACACCTTCTTCCAGCTTTGGGAACCGCAGCGCTTCGAGGCGCATCGGGCCGAGGCGCGCGCGCGCCTCATGGCGATGCGCAAGGCCACGGCATCCGAAAGGAACGCACTGGGATGACGGCGGATCGCGGCGGGGCGCAAGCTCACGACGGTGGCGGACCGGTCCGCCACATTCCGGTGCTTCTCGATGAGGTGATGGATGCGATGCGTCCCCGGCCCGGCGAGTGGATCGTCGACGGTACGTTCGGGGCCGGCGGTTACACCGGCGCGATCCTCGGGGCGGGGGCCGGCGTCGTCGCGATCGACCGCGATCCCGGC
>JACMIV010000101.1 GCA_014380965.1 Rhizobiaceae bacterium
GACCAGATCGAGGCGATGACCATGGCCGACAAGATCGTCGTCATGCAGGACGGCCGCGTCGAGCAGATCGGCGCGCCGCTGGAGCTCTACGACCGGCCGAACAACCTGTTCGTCGCCGGCTTCATCGGCTCGCCGGCCATGAACATGCTGACGGGCAAGCTCGACACAGCCGACCCGACGCGCTTCCTCACCGGCGACGGGACGGCCCTGCCGGTTTCCGGCTCTCGGCCCGAAGCGCTCGGGCGCGCGCTCATCTACGGCGCACGGCCGGAGGCGATCATGCTCGGCGGCACCATCCCGCTGGAGGTCATCGTCATCGAGCCGACCGGTTCGGAGAGCCAGGTTCTCGGCAGGATCGGAAAGACGCAGGTCACCTGCGTCTTCCGCGAGCGCGTGACGGCCAAGCCCGGCGAGACGATCCCCGTCTCGATCGATCCGAAAGCCGTCCATCTCTTCGACGCCGGGACGGGCGCACGCCTTTCGGCCTGACGGCGGAGCGAACGGGTTTCCGCCACGAAGGCGGAGAAGCGAGACGCTGAGCCCTGCGGGGCCGGCGCGGAGGTAACGGAGCGGCGGCACACCGGGACGGCCGACCGCCGAACGACAAGAACGATCCCGACCCTTTTGGAGGAAACAGAACGATGTCCATCACCCGCAGAAACGTCATTCTCGGCTCCGCCGGCCTTGCGGCGGCGACGGCCCTCGGCGGCCGCTTCGGTGTCGGCAACGCCTTCGCGCAGGGCGCGATGCCGACCTACACGCCCGAGGAGGGTGCGACGCTCCGCCTCCTACGCTGGGTGCCGTTCGTACCGGCGGAAGAAGAGGCGTGGCTCGCCAACACGCAGAAGTTCACCGATGCGACGGGCGTCGCGGTTCGGATCGACAAGGAAAGCTGGGAGGACGTGCGTCCGAAGGCCGCCGTCGCCGCCAATGTCGGCTCGGGTCCGGACATGGTGATGAGCTGGTTCGACGATCCGCAGCAGTATCCCGACAAGCTCGTCGATCTCACCGAGCTCGGCACCGCCATCGGCGCGGCGAACGGCGGCTGGTATCCTGGCATCGAATCCTACGCCAAGCGCGACGGCAAGTTCATCGCCATGCCGCTCTGCGCCATCGGCAATGCCGTCGTCTACCGAGAGAGCCACGTGAAGGCTGCCGGCTTCTCGGAGTTCCCGAAGGACACCGCGGGCTTCCTCGAGCTCTGCAAGGCCATGCAGGCCAAGGGCACGCCCGCCGGCTTCCCGCACGGCAAGGCCGTCGGCGACGGCAACAACTACGCGCATTGGCTGCTGTGGAGCCATGGCGGCAAGATGGTAGACGAGAGCGGCGCGGTGGCGATCAACAGTCCCGAGACGCTGGCCGCGATCCAGTACGCGCAGGAGCTCTACAAGACCTTCATCCCCGGCACCGAGAGCTGGCAGGACGTCAACAACAACCGCGCCTTCATCGCCGGCCAAGTCTCGCTGACGGCCAACGGCGTCTCCGTCTACTACGCGGCAAAGAAGGACCCGGCGCTGAAGGAGTTGATGGACGACATGCGCTCGACCAACCTTCCGATCGGCCCGGTCGGCGAGAGCGTCGAGCTCCATCAGACCTCGACCCTGTCGGTCTTCGCGCACACGAAGTTCCCGGAAGCGGCGAAAGCCTATCTCCAGTTCATGTACCAGACCGAGAACCTCAACGCCTGGATCCAGGGCGCCAGCGCCTATTGCTGCCAGCCGCTGAAGGGCCTCGAGGGCAACCCGGTCTGGACCTCGGACCCGATCCACGCGGCCTATGCGCGGGCCTCCTCGACGCTGCGCCCGAACGGCTTTGCCGGACCTCTCGGCGCGGCTTCGGCAGGGACCATGGCCGACTACGTCCTCGTCGACATGTTCGCGGAAGCCGTCACCGGCCAGTCGACGCCGGAAGACGCGATGAAGAACGCCGAACGCCGGGCGAACCGCTACTACCGGGTGTAGTGGCCAAAGGATGGAGGGAGGGCGAGCCACGCACCCCCCTCCGTCCTGCCGGACATCTCCCCCTCCAGGGGAAATCGGCAGCTTCGGCGTATGCGATTGTCCTGATCTCCCCCCTTGAGGGGGAGATGCCGGCAGGCAGAGGAGGGTCGTCCAGCCACCGCGGCACCAGAACGCGCGGCCACGACAAACGACGTGAAGGAATTCGGACGATGTCCACCATCAAAGCCGCGCCATCGAAGACCTCCGCCTTCGAGCGCCTCGCCCAGAGCCGCAACGGGCTCGGCTTCCTTTTCATGCTCCCCGCGGCACTGTTTCTCCTGGTGTTCCTCACCTATCCGCTGGGGCTCGGCGTCTGGCTCGGCTTCACCGACGCCAGCATCGGAAGGCCAGGCGTCTTCATCGGCCTCGAGAACTACGGATACCTCCTCGAAGACCGCGTCTTCTGGATGTCGGTGTTCAACACGATCCTCTACACGACGGTCGCCTCCGTCCTGAAATTCGGCCTCGGCCTCTGGCTCGCGCTGCTTCTCAACGAGAACCTGCCGTTCAAGTCCTTCTTCCGCGCCATCATCCTCCTGCCCTGGGTCGTTCCGACGGTGCTGTCCGCCCTCGCCTTCTGGTGGCTCTACGACGCGCAGTTCTCGATCCTCTCCTTCGTCCTCATCGAGATCGGGCTCATCGACGCGCCCATCAACTTCCTCGGCGATCCGAATAATGCGCGCGCCGCCGTCATCGCGGCCAATGTCTGGCGCGGCATCCCGTTCGTCGCGATCTCGCTGCTCGCCGGCCTGCAGACGATCCCAGCCTCCCTGCACGAGGCGGCGGCCCTAGACGGCGCGACGTCCTGGCAGCGCTTCCGCAACATCACGCTGCCTCTGCTGACCCCGATCATCGCGGTCGTCATGACTTTCTCGGTGCTCTTCACCTTCACCGACTTCCAGCTCATCTACGTGCTGACGAAGGGCGGGCCGGTCAACGCGACGCACCTGATGGCGACGCTCTCCTTCCAGCGCGGCATTTCCGGCGGAGCGCTCGGCGAGGGCGCGGCGATCGCGGTGGCCATGATCCCCTTCCTTCTCGCCGCCATCCTCTTCTCGTTCTTCGGACTGCAGCGCCGCAAATGGCAGCAGGGCGGATCGGACTAAGGACAAAGCCATGACCACGACCCATTCCGAACCCGCCGGAACGCTCACCGACGACGTCGTCGGCATGTCGCAGTTCAACTCGCTGCCGCGGCGCATTCTCGTCGTCTACCTGCCGCTGGCGGTCTTCTGCTTCGTGCTGCTCTTTCCGTTCTACTGGATGGCCATCACGGCGATAAAGCCGAACGAGCAGCTCACCAACTATCAGGACTACAGCCCGTTCTGGGTGGTCGGGCCGACGCTCGACCACATCAAGTATCTGCTCTTCGAGACCTCCTATCCCGGCTGGCTCTGGAACACGATGATCGTGGCGCTTTTCTCGACCATCATCTCGCTCGCGGCTTCCGTCTTCGCGGCCTATGCGATCGAGCGCGTGCGCTTCACCGGCGCGCGCGTTTCCGGTCTCCTCATCTTCCTCGCCTACCTCATTCCGCCCTCGATCCTCTTCATCCCGCTCGCCTTCATCATCTTCCAGGTCGGCATCTTCGATTCAAAGCTCGCGCTGATCCTCACCTACCCGACCTTCCTCATTCCCTTCTGCACCTGGCTCCTGATGGGCTATTTCCGCTCGATCCCCTTCGAGCTCGAGGAGAGCGCCCTCGTCGACGGGGCGACGCGCTGGCAGATCCTGACCAAGATCGTCCTGCCGTTGGCCGTCCCCGGCCTCATTTCCGCGGGCATCTTCGCCTTCACGCTGGCCTGGAACGAGTTCATCTACGCGCTGACGTTCATCCAGTCCTCGGAGAACAAGACGCTCCCCGTCGGCGTTCTGACCGAACTCGTGCGCGGCGACGTCTACGAATGGGGCTCGTTGATGGCGGGCGCGCTGCTCGGTTCGCTGCCGGTGGTGATCCTCTATTCGTTCTTCGTCGACTACTACGTCTCGTCGATGACCGGCGCGGTGAAGGAATAGCGCCCTCGTTTTCGGTCGCGAGACCTCGGCCAATGGCAATCCGAGGCCGCACCTCTCGAACGCGCCCTTAACCGGACAGCGCTAGAACACTCGCAGGGACTGGAGTATGGGGCGGGGCCATGGAAGGACCCGAACGGTACTGATGCCTATGGCATCGTCACGGCGCAGGGCGGGCGACGGCCGAAGGAGCTGAAATGCAACGCGCATGTTGACACTCGGCACCATTCTGGGACGCGGACGGACGGAGCCGCGGGAGGCGCGCGCGCGGTGGTCGGTCGAGATGGCCGACATCGCGGTGTACGCCGTCGGGGACGTGCATGGATGCCTCGATCTGCTGCTCGCTCTCGAAGAGGAGATCGCGGCGGACGCAGCGCAGTTGCCCGGGGACAAGCTCATCATCATGCTCGGGGATTACATCGATCGCGGCCCCGCATCCGCGAAGGTGATCGATCATCTGATGGCGCCGCCGCCCGCGGGAACGCATCGCATCTGCCTTGCCGGCAACCACGAGATGACGATGCTCGACTATCTCGACCGGCGCATCGCGCGCAGCGACTGGACGCGTCTCGGCGGCGACCGGACGCTGATGTCCTACGGCATCGACCACGAGCATCTGGCGCGCCTCGCCGGCGACGAGCCCGAGCGCTACGATTCGATGATCCGCGCGATGATCCCCGCCGAACATGTCGACTTCCTGCGTCGCCTGCCGGTGCTCGTGGAATCGCCGACCCATCTCTTCGTCCATGCGGGCCTACAGCCCGGAGTGCCGCTCGACCAGCAGGCCGACGAGGAGTTGATGACGATCCGCTCGCGCTTCTACACCAATGCGGACAGGCTGGACCATTTCGTCATCCACGGACACACGCCCATCACCGAGCCGCAACTCGAAGGTCGCCGGCTCAATCTCGACACGGGCGCCTACTTCAGCGGACGCCTCTGCGCCGTCCGCATCTGGCGCAACACCGGGCGTTTTCTGTTCGGCAGAACGGGCTGATAGGAAGAAACGACGACGGCCGACGCAGAGCCAAGGCACTTCCGCTGAATCAAGAAGCCGAACAAAAACCTATTTGTCGGTGTGGCGGCCGCCTTACGTTCCGAGCAGTCGCAGCCGCCAAAGCAAAACCGCTACGGCCTAGAAGCGCGATCGGCTAGTTGCTGCCAGGAAGACGAATGCCGGGCACCCGAGAGGACGAGCCGGCTGCCGTCTCGTCAGTCCCGCCACTGGCCGTGACATCGGCCGTCATCGCTTCGGCGCGCATGGCGTCGCCGCCTGCCTGCCACACCATGAACAGAATGCCGATGAAATAGCCGACCTGAATGATCACCGCGCAGAGAGCCGTCTGCCAAGTGGTGGTCCAGAGCGAGCCGGAAAGCACGTATGTCGTCACTCCGAAAACCAGAAGTGTGGACATCATCCCACGAAGGAAGAGAACGAAGGGCATCTCAAACGATCCCTTCCATCTCACGGGGCTGCACGAATCCCATCATCCGATCCTCCCTTTGCCGCCGTCATGGGCGACTCCATTCTTCACAGAGCGACGGGATCGATGACGTGACGCTTCGGTCTTCTTCGTCGGTCGCTGTGCGAAGTCCTCATATAATGGCAAGATTCTATAAGCTCCTTACGCAAATCACGCAATCGGCTCGCACACTGAGGACGTACAGATTCGATGACTGCTGCAGTGCCGCATTGTCGCGCCTGTTTCATCGCTTGGAATCTAATCGTTTTATTTTGCACTGCGGTCTATAGTATTTGAAGCCGGGAAGGCGAACTTATAAAGCTTTAGACTAATGAAAGACTGTTTTTGTGATCATTGAGCGCATATAAATTAGTGTTGCCATACGTCCGAAAGGCAAAAATCGCTGGAGCACGGCATATCTTGTCGGCGCGTTCGTCCGATCAACCTCGTTTTGCAATCAGAGTCGGGTCAGGTATCTCGCTATGCTGCGTCCGATGAATTGAATAAAGAAAACGCACGTAGTGCTGACACTTTAGGCAGAATTTGCAGCCTTCCGATATCGCAGCGCGTCATCACCCATAACGTTTCAAAAAAAATGTGATGCGCCACTGCATATCACCATCCCCAACGAAGGGAGATCGGTGCTGAGGTTGGCAGTCGGCCCTTCAGCGCGAATCAGCGGGTGCATGACAACCACCCCGCGCAAGGAAAACGGCGAGGGTCATGCAACGCTTTCCGGAAATCCCGTCTCGCCGCCCGTCAAGGTGCGCACGAAGCGCGCCGTGCGCGGGTCCGCGGGCGTCCGCAGAAGGATCTCCGGCGGACCCTGCTCCACGATGTCACCGCCCTGCAGGAAGGCGACATGGTGCGAGATGCGGCCGGCGAGGCGTAGATCGTGCGTCGCCATCAGCATCGTCATCCCCCCTTCGGCGAGCTTGCTGAGAACCTCGACCACCTCCATGGCCAGTTCGGGATCGAGGGCGGAGGTCGGCTCGTCACAGAGAAGCAGCTTCGGCGAGGCCGCGATGGCGCGCGCGATCGCCACGCGCTGCTGCTGGCCGCCCGACAGCGTCGCGGGATAGGCGTTCGCCTTCTCCGTCATGCCGACGAGGCCGAGCAGTTCCTCGGCCCGTGCCCGCGCTTTTTCCGCCGGCCACTTCAGGACGGTGACGAGCCCCTCCATGACGTTGCCGACCACCGAGCGGTGCGGAAACAGCTGGAAGTTCTGGAACACCATGCCCGTGCTTCGCCGCACCGCGAGGATCTCGCCGCGCGCCAGGCGGCGGCCGGGCGCAAAGTCCACCGACAGGGCGCCAAGCTCCAACCGTCCGGCTTCCGGAACCTCCAGAAGATTGACGCATCGCAGGAGCGTGCTCTTGCCGCCGCCGGACGGGCCGATCAGCGCGGTGACGCGGCCTTCGGCCACCGTCAGGTCGACGCCGTTGAGGACGGTGTTCGTTCCGAAGGTCTTCCGGATCCCGGACAGGCGGATCACGAGCGGCTCTCCAGGTAGCCGCCATAGGTGGCGAAGTGGCGCTCCAGACGGCTCTGCAGCGCCGACAGGACGGAGGAGAAGACGAGATAGAGGAGCGCTGCCTCGATATAAAGGATCAGCGGCTCGTAGGTGGTCGCGACGATGCGCTGCGCCTGCTGGAACAGCTCGGGCACGGTAATGGCGGCCGCAAGGGAGGTGTCCTTGACGAGAGAAATGAAGGAATTGGACAAGGGCGGAACGGCGACCCGTATCGCTTGCGGCACGATCGTGCGCGCCATCGCCTGCCGCCGCCTCATGCCGATGGAATAGGCCGCTTCCCATTGGCCCTTCGGGATGGCCGACAGGGCGGAGCGGATGATCTCGGACGTGTAGGCGCCGACGCTTAGCGAGAAGCCGATCAACGCCGCGGGAAAGGCATCGACCAGGATGCCGACGCTCGGCAACCCGTAGAAGATGACGAAGAGTTGCACGAGGAGCGGCGTGCCTCGGATGAACCAGACGTAGAACCGCGCGACGGCGGCAATCGGCCATGGCGCGAAGAGGCGCACCACCGCGACGACAAAGCCGATCGAAATGCCGAACAGGAACGACAGGAGAGCCAGCGGCACCGTGAAGACGAGCCCCGCCCGCAGAAGCGGCCAGAGCGAATCCAGCATCAGTTGCAGGGTGGGATTCAAGGGGGTCCGATCCGATCAGAGGAGCCAAGGGTCGCACGTTGCCCCGCTCCTTCGAATAAAGGGCATGGGCCTTTTCAGGTTACCCCCCACATCAGCGCGAGACGTCGGCGCCGAAGTATTTTTGCGAGACCGCCTCGTAGCTTCCATCGGCCTTCATCTCGGACAAGGCCTTGTTGATGGCCGCGACGAGCTCCGGATTGTCCTTCTGCACGATGATGCCGGACGACGCCGCCTCGTCCTGCGTCGCGACGACCGAGACGGGTGCATCGGGCTTTTGCTTGCGGAAATCGAGGAAGGACAAGTTGTCGTTGATCGTCGCGTCCGCGCGTCCGGTCAGAACGAGCTGGATCGACTGGTCGAACCCCTCTGTGCCCACGAGCTCGGCGCCGGCGCCTTCCGCGATCTTGCCGTAGTTCGAGGTCAGCGACTGGGCGGCGCGCTTGCCCTTGAGGTCCGCGAAGGACGCGATCTCGGAATTGCCGTTCTTGACGATCAGCACGGCCTTGGAGACGATGTAGGGGTCCGAAAAGTCGAAGCGGGCCTTGCGCTCATCGGTGATGCCGACCTGATTGATGACGGCGTCGTAGCGGTTGGAGGAAAGGCCCGCGATCAGCCCATCCCACTTTCCTTCGACGAAGACGGGCTCCACGCCGAGGCGCTTGGCGACCTCGCGGCCGATCTCGACGTCGAACCCCACAAGCGCGCCCGATGCGTCGTGGAAGGTGAACGGCGCATAGGTACCCTCGGTCCCGATCCGAAACTCCTTGGCGGCCTCGATGTCGGCGAGGCTGCCGGCCGATGCCGCGCCGGACAGGCCGGCGATCATCGCCGCCGCAAGAAAAACGCGCTTCACCATTGTCGATCCTTCCACTGGGATTAAGGCTTGGACGAACAATGCGAGTACGCGGCGGCCTTCTCAAGGAACATATTCCCGTCGTGCCTAGGGATCGTGGATGATCCATCCGCGCGGGACGGACTTCTCCCCGCCTCGCCGGCGCTTCGCCTGAAAACGGCTGGCCGAACCAACGGCAAACGCGCTTGGCATCTCGTCGTACCGGAAGGCAGAGCCGCAGTCTTTCCCCAGCAATCACGGCCCTCACAATAAGGATTGGCATCCATTGCGGGGCGGGGGCGTTGGAGAACAGGAGGGATGGCTTTTCGATCCCGCATGGCGCGCCCAAAAAGGCCGCGAGTTCTCCGGAGAAACCAATGAAAATTCCTCAGGGCGCGACGGTCGCCGTCGCGGATGGTCAAAAGCTGAGCCTCTTCAAAAACAGCGGCGACGAGGCAAATCCGAAGCTGACGGCTCAGCCTGCAGCTTCGGTGAATACCGACAACAAAACCGGCGGCACGGGCCATCGGAGCAGCTCTGCCAATCCCGATGACACCACGCAGGACGAGGACGGCTTTGCCGCAGGGGTCGTCGACATCCTCAACAAGCATGCCGTCGAGGGCAAGCTGAAGAACCTCATCGTCATCGCCGCCCCGCGTGCGCTAGGTGAAATGCGGAAGCACTACCACTCGAAGCTGAAAGACGTTCTGGTTGGCGAGATTTCGAAAGATCTGACTGGCCACACCAGCGACGACATCGAGAAGACGATCGCCGCGGCGTAACGATCACCATCGCGGTTGCTCGACCTGTACGGGCAACCGCCGCCACCTTTGCGTTGAAGCAGCTACGGAGCCCGAAATGAGCGAGCAGAAACTGAGCGACAAAGCTCTCTCCATATTGGCATTCGCCGCCTACCATTCACTGGCAAGCGGCGAAGTCGTCGGGCAGGTCGTCCTCGACGATGGGAAAGGCCACATGGCGGACCCGGATGGATTGGCCGAGCTGACTGAGGAAGGACTAATCGAAGTCGAAGGATCCCGCGGGCGCCTGACGGAAGCCGGTGCGGACGAGCTGGAGATTATCCTGCAAGCGATCCGAGGCTCCTACCGGTAGGCAAGTCCGATCCAGTTTATCACCGCTGGCATAATTGGATGGCGAAGAATGCTTCAGCTCGGCAGCGGTGCCTGCGTCTTCCGGGTTCTTTTGACGGCTGGCTTCTTTGCCTTGCCGGCATCGGCGACAGCCTGCACCGCATCCCGCTCCTCGCGCGCCGCTTTGAGCTTTGCAGTTTTGCCATTCTCAATCTCTTTGGCAGTCTCGATCATCGACATCGCGCTGCCCTTCTCGGCCCGCTCCGGTGTCGTCTTGAAGTAGGCGTGGCCTGCGCGAACAGCCGCGCTCTCATCATTCGAATTCATCATTCCAAGCTTTCCAAAATTATCCGTTTCTCAGGGTCTAGCTTCTGTCCAATCCGCGGGCGGCGTCCACGGCGCTAGGCTCTCACGGTCCATTCCATCGACTGTTGTGTACCGTCCATAATCCGGCAGCATGCCGCACCACGTGCATTTCCAACGGAGTTTCTCGATATCGGCATCCGATCTGAAAAACGACCGAACATCCGAGCACCGGCAGACGACGCGTTTGCCGCAACCGCAACAGATGCGAATGCTGAGACGCTTGCGGAGTTCCTCTCCGAAGTCTCTGATGCCTTGCACTATGCCTCATCATACTCGAACAAAATAGAAACAAAAGGCTCTCCATCCCGAGATTTTTCGGTCATCCCGGGATCCGATTCACAGGAGACGACTTGGATGGCACAGGCAGCGAAGCCGATAGAGGTCGAGCGAGACGCACTAGAAGACGACGTCGACGGGGTGCTTCGTATCGGCGGCGGCGACACTCGGAAAGCTGTCCTCGGACCTCTCCTCGGCCAGCGTCTGACGGAGTCTGAGCTCTCGCAGATCGTCTCGGCTGGATACGTCCGGAAACGTCTGCATTGAGGCGGCGTCAAGACCACCACCCACCATTCCTGTCGTTCGACGAGGCGCAGAAGACAGATGCGATGATGCGGGCAAGGATGGCCATTCTCCATGGCGATCAAGAGCATCCCGAAGGACGTGGCTGCCGACTGCGCAGATCCGCGGCCGGCATTCAACTTTATGGCGCGGGAAGCGGCGCAGCGGTGGGTTGCGGAACACTACGTCATGTCGATCCTCCCGCGACGTCCGCTCGGGAAGCGTCGTCCTCGTCGAACCCCCACTGAAGGAACACAATGACGTCACGACGCGAGGGATACCTGCCGCTGAACGGATATGCCGCGCTGGGCGACGGACGGTCTGTCGCGCTTTCCGGCGCCGACGGATCGATTGACTGGTGGTGCGTGCCCAACATCGACTCGCCGCCGCTCTTTGACCGAATCCTCGACGCCGAGGACGGCGGTCGCTTTTCCATCATCCCTGATGAGCCGTTCGAGGTCGAGCGGCGCTATCGCGAGGGGAGCAACGTCCACGAAACGATCTTCACGACGATGTCCGGCCGCGCGATGCTTACCGAGTCGATGAACAGCGGGTCTGCCGGACGACTTCCCTGGTGCGAGCTCGCGCGACGGGTCGAAGGACTTTCCGGCACAGTCCGCTTCGCGGTCGAGATTCGCTTTGGGACACGGGCCGGGACCTGTTCGCCCTATCTCGTCCCGAACCGCAACGGCACCGTTTTCCACGCGGGCAGCGTGTTAGGCCTGATCCGCCGCAGCAGCGGCGTCGTCGTCGATCGCGAGGACGACCTCGTCTTCCGGGCGTCGATCGCCGTGGGATCGGGCGACCGCCAGCTCGTCGCGATCGTCGGCGGAGACGACGAACCGCTGGTGGTACCGACGATCGAGGAGATCGACCAGCGCATCGACGTCTCCGACAGGGAATGGCGCGACTGGAGCGAGCGGATCGGCTACGACGGGCCGCATCGCGAAACGGTGCTGCGCAGCGCCCTTGCCCTGAAGCTGCTGCTCTACTCGCCGTCCGGCGCGATCGCGGCGGCCGCGACGACGTCGCTCCCGGAAAGGATCGGCGGACCCAAGAACTACGATTATCGCTTCGCCTGGGTCCGGGACGCCGGCTATACGATCAAGGCATTTCTCGAGGTCGGTGCCGATGCCGAGGCGAAGGCCGCCTTCACCTGGCTGATCAAGCGAATCGCCGAACACGCTGCCCGCGTCTTCTACACGCTGGACGGCGCACTTCCTCCGGAGGTCCGCGAAGTCGATCTGCCAGGTTATCGTGGATCGCGTCCGATCCGCGTCGGCAACGAGGCCGCGCACCAGCATCAGCACGGCATTTACGGCGATATCTTCGAGGTTGCCCACCGCTTCGTCGGCCAGGGAAACATTCTCGACCAGCGCTCCGCCGAAACGCTCTCGGCCCTCGCCGACGAATGCGCGGAGCGGTGGCGACGAAAGGATTCCGGTATTTGGGAGTTGGAAGAGCATCGACATTATACGATGTCGAAGGTCAGTTGCTGGCAGGCACTGGCGAGGGCCGTCTCCCTCGCCAGCGACGGACATCTTCCCACGACTTGCAAGCCCCGATGGGAACGCGAGCGAGACAGGATCGCGGCCTGGATCGACGATCATTGCTGGTCCGAGGAGAGGCAGACCTATACCGCATGGGATGGGAGCGAGGAACTCGACGCCTCTTTGGCGCTCGCCGTCCGTTTCGGCTTTGACGGACGCGAGCGCCTAGCCTCCACCATCGATGCGATCGATCGGGAGCTTGGGGCCGGACCGTTCCACTATCGCTACGGAGGCGTGTCCTCCGAAGAGGGATGTTTCCTAGCCTGTAGCTTCTGGATCGTGGAAGCGAAGGCGCTTCTCGGACGCAAAGGGGAAGCGAAGAGCGCCTTCGATGCCCTGATCGGCGCGCTGGGACAAAGCGGCATCTATCCCGAGATGGTCGATCACGAAACGGGTGAGTGGTTGGGGAACCTTCCGCAAGGCCTCACGCATCTTGCGCTCATCCAGGCGGCCTCCGCGCTGCGCGACGACGCCTGTTTGAAGGGAGGTTGAAGGGGCCGTTCGAACGGCCCCTTCACCGCGATCAGGCGACGCCGGCCCCGCCCGTCACGCCGTAGACCTCGCCATTGATGAAGCTCCCGTCCTGGCTTGCCAGCAACACGTAGACCGGGGCGAGTTCGACAGGCTGCCCGGGGCGGCCGTAGGCGCTTTCCTCTCCGAACTTCATGACCTTCTCCTCAGGCTGGCCGCCGCTGGCTTGGAGCGCCGTCCAGAACGGACCGGGTGCCACCACGTTCGCGCGGATGCCCTTCTCCAAAAGTTGCTTGGCGAGCGCCTTGGTGTAGGCGACGATACCCGCCTTGGTGGTCGCATAGTCGAGAAGGATCGCGGAGGGCTCGTAAGCCTGGATGGAGGCCGTCGTGATGACCGACGCGCCAGCGGGAAGGTGCGGCACGGCCGCCTGCGCGATCCAGTGCATCGCGTAGAGATTGGTCTTCATGGTCTTGTCGAAGTCCGCAGACGTGACCTTGTCGATCGATTCGCGCGCCTGCTGGCGGCCTGCGTTGATCACGAGGAGATCGAGCCCGCCAAGGCCTTCGACCGTCTTCTCGACAAGCTCGCGGCACCACATCTCGTCGGTAATGTCGCCGGGAAGGCCGAGCGCCTTTCGTCCCTCCGCCTCGATCAGGGAGATCACCTCACGGGCGTCGGTTTCCTCGCTCGAAAGATACGAGATGGCCACATCGGCGCCTTCACGTGCGAAGGCGATCGCCGCGGCCCGGCCGACACCGGAATCTCCGCCAGTGACAAGCGCCTTGCGCCCCGTCAGCTTGCCAGAGCCACGGTAGGACTCCTCGCCGTGGTCGGGGACAGGATCAAGCTTGGCGGCAAGACCGGGCACCGGTTGCGGCTGACGCGGGAACGGCGGCTGCGGATATTGGCTGCGCGGGTCCTGCATGGTCATTCGATCGGACATGACGATCTCCTTCTGTCGAGGTCGGGATATGCGGGAGAAAGGCTGTTGGCAGGGCCCTTGTTCCCGGCGCGGATCCTGCCGCGGCAGGACTTCGGCTAGCCGGGTATCCTCTTCGGAGATGACGGTAACGTCTCACGACGCCGAGCTTTGGAGCGCAGGAATGGAATGCGGCTCTATCGTAAACGGAACCAACAGAAGCCGCCCGCTATTCGACCGGAGGCGGGCGGCGGAGGTCGTGCCTCCTGACGGGGATAAGTCCATGCAAGA
>JACMIV010000007.1 GCA_014380965.1 Rhizobiaceae bacterium
CCGCTCGAGATCGGCCGCGGCCGCATCCTCGTCGAGGGCACGAAGGTCGCGATCCTCTCCTTCGGCTCGCGCCTTGCCGACAGCCTGGCCGCCGCAGAGGAGCTGGAAACCTTCGGCCTTTCCACCACGGTCGCCGACGCCCGCTTCGCCAAGCCGCTGGACGAGGCGCTGATCGCCCGGCTCGCCCGCGAGCATGAAGTGCTGATCCTCGTCGAGGAAGGCGCGACTGGGGGCTTCGGAAGCCAGGTCCTCCAGTTCCTCGCGACACGAGGTCTGCTCGACCAGGGCCTCAAGGTCCGCCCGTTGGTTATGCCGGACACGTTCATCGACCACGCCGCGCCCGAGGCGATGATCCGGCAGGCGGGACTCGATCGCGGCGGCATCGTCGATGCCGTGTTCAAGGCGCTCGGCGAAAGCGCGAGGCGGGTGATGCAGGCCTGACGTCACGCCGTCACGGGTGAGAAGCGCCTTGCCATTTCCCCCCGTGGGCCGCATGACCTCGCCATGGCCTCCACCGAAGAACAGCATCTGTCGCGCATCCGGCTCGACATTCTCGTCAGCGATCGTGGTCTTGCCGCCTCGCGCGCCCGGGCGCGGGACGCGATCCTGCGCGGGCATGTGAGGGTCGACGGGCTGATCGTCACCAAGCCGAGCCTCAACGTGCCGCCGGAAAGCGTCATCGTCCTCGACGATCCAGCCGCCGACTATGTCTCGCGCGCCGGGCTGAAGCTGGAAGCTGCCCTCGACGTCTTCGGGATCGACGTCGAGGGCCGCACGGCGCTCGACGTCGGCGCATCGACCGGCGGCTTCACCGAGGTTCTCCTTCGGCGGGGCGCTTCCCATGTGGTGTCGATCGACGTCGGCCACGGGCAGATCCATCCGCGCATCGCAGCCGACCGCCGCGTCACCGTCATCGAGGGTCTCAACGCGCGCGACCTCGACGAGGACGATCTGGGGGGCCGCGCCTTCGACATCCTCGTCTGCGACGTCTCCTTCATCTCGATGAAGCTCGCTTTGCCGCCGGCCCTCGAGCTCGCCGAGCCCGGCAGCCGCGGGGTGTTCCTGATCAAGCCGCAGTTCGAGGCGGGCAAGGACGCGATCGCCAAGAACGGGCTGCTGCGGGATCCGGATTCGGCGCCGGCGGTGGCTGCCGATCTGTCCGCGTGGCTCGGCCAACAGGAGGGCTGGACGGCGACGGCGCCGATCCCCTCCCCGATCGAAGGCGGCGACGGAAACCACGAGTTCCTGATGGCCGGGACGAAGGCATGACGCTGGAAGTCACCATCGATTCGCTCGGCGCCAAGGGCGACGGCGTCGCGTTCGCGTCAGGTGCACCGCTGTTCGTGCCCTTCGCGCTACCGGGCGAACGCGTCACGGTCGATCGCGAGGGCGCGCGAGCCGCTCTCGTCTCCGTGCTCGACGCCTCAAACGAACGCCAGGACGCACCCTGCCCGCATTTCGGACGCTGCGGCGGATGCGATCTCCAGCATGCCGCGCCGCCCCTCTACGCAGACTTCAAGCGAAACCTCGTCACCGACGCCTTCGCCAGCCGCGGCATCGAGGCGGAGGTGGGCGAACTCATCCCGTGCGAGCCGGCAAGCCGCCGCAGGGCCGTCTTTTCGGGAGCGCGAACCGGCAACAGAATCACCTTCGGATTCTTCGAGCAGCAGACAAACCATGTCGCGGAGATCGACGTCTGCCTCGTCGTCGTCCCCGAAATCGCCGCCCGCCTTGCAGACTTCAAAGGCCTCGCCCTCATCGTCGCGGACAAGAAGCGGCCGATGCGGATGGCCGTGACGGCGACGGCGACCGGCCTCGACATCGCGCTCTCGGAGACCGCCAAGCTCACCGAGGGCATGCGCCAGTCGATCCTCGCCTTCTCGCTCCGCCGCGACTTCGCGCGCGTGTCGCTGGAGGGCGAGGTCATCGTCGAGACGCGCAAGCCGACGATCCGGATCAGCGACATTGCGGTCTCGCCCTCGGCAGGCGGCTTCCTTCAGGCGGTGGCCTCGGCGGAAGCGGCGATGGCGGGGCTCGTCGCGGAGCATCTCGCGCCCGCCAAGGCGACGATGGACCTCTTCTCGGGCATCGGCACATTCGCGCTCCGCCTCGCCGCCAAGAGTTCGGTCCATGCAGTGGAGACCGAAGCCGATGCGCTGGCGGCACTCGATCTCGCCAAGCGCGGCGCGCAGGGGCTGAAGCCCATCACGATGGAACGGCGCGATCTCTTTCGCCGGCCGGTGACGGCGCGCGAGCTGAACAAAGTGGACGGCCTCGTCTTCGATCCGCCTCGCGCAGGAGCCGAGATGCAGGCGCGCGAGATCGCGGCATCGACGGTCAAACGCGTCGCCGCCGTCTCCTGCAATCCCGCAACGCTGGCGCGCGACGCCCGCATCCTTCTCGACGGTGGCTATCGTCTCGTTACCGTCACGCCGATCGACCAATTCCTCTGGTCGCACCATGTCGAGGTCGTCGCGCTGTTCGAGCGGTAGGCGCTGTCGCGATGCTCGACTCCCTCATGAGCTTTCTGGCCGAACACGGGGTCTGGGTCGTCTTCGTCGGGATATTCCTCGAATCCTCCGGCCTGCCCTTTCCCGGCGAAAGCCTCCTGATTGCGGCGGGCGTTCTCGCCGGCCAGAATCGCCTCGATATCTTCGGCGTCTTTCTCGCGGCCTGGACGGCGGGAGTGCTCGGCGACAATGTCGGCTACGCCATCGGCTACCGCTACGGCCGGCCCTTCGTCTATCGCTACGGCGCAAGAGTCGGGCTCGCCCGTTCGAAGGTCGCGCGGATCGAGAAGCGGCTCCTCGAGCGCGGTCCGCCGATCGTCCTCATCGCGCGCTTCGTGCTCATCCTGCGCCAACTCTGCGGCTTTCTCGCCGGGACGGCGCATATGCCGTGGTGGCAGTTTTCGTTCTACAACGCGCTCGGCGCCGCCCTGTGGGCGGGTGTCTACACCGGCGGCGCCTTCGTTCTCGGAGCCGCGGTCGAGCGGTATCTGTCGGCGGGGACGTGGGTCTTCGCAGCCGTGGCGATCGTCTTCGTCGTCGCGAGCGGGATGACGGTCTATGGATTTGTGCGTGAGGGCAACGCGGAGGATGACGAAGAGGGCGAAAGGCCGGCTTGAGTTTGAGAGTGCGTCGTCAAGCGTTCGGCCGCTGGAGCCTCGCGCTGCCGTACCCTCACCGCTTCGTCATGAACGCCTCGAACGCCACGCGCGCCTCCTTCGACTGCAGCCGCTCTTCGAAATGCTTCAATTCCACATCGATCCGCTCGATCAGCGCCTCGCGGGGGCCGCGGATCAGTTCGCGGCCGATGGCCAAAGCCTGACGCGGCTTGGCGGCAAGAGCGATTGCCGCGTCCATGGCCATTGTCTCGACCTCTTCGCTGCGGACGACGCGGTAGACGAGGTTCGCGGCCTTCGCCTCCTCGGCGTCGAAGGTCGCGCCCATCGCCAGAAGCGCGAAGGCCCGCTGGTGGCCCATCAGCTTCGGTGCGATGAGGCTCGAACCCGCTTCCGGGACGAGACCGAGATCGAGGAAAGGCGTGCGGAAGGTGGAGCCGGGTGCGGCGAAGACGAGGTCGCAATGCATCAGCATCGTCGTGCCGATGCCGATCGCGAGGCCGTCGACGGCAGCGACGAGCGGCTTCCTTGATCCGGCAAGCGCCTTCAGGAAGGCCTCGACCTCGCCGGTCCGCTCGCCGCCGAGGGCGAAGGCGATGAAGTCGCGGATGTCGTTGCCGGCCGAAAAAGCACCGGATACGCCGGCGATCAGCGTCGCGCCGATCGTCTCGTCGGCATCGGCGCGGTGAAGCGCGTCGGCCATGGACCGGTACATCGGGCGGTCGATGGCGTTCTTCTTGTCCGGGCGGTTCATCCGGACGGTCAGGACGCCGTCGGCGACGGACGTTGAGATGAATTCGCTCATCGGGATAACCTCTTGGACGGGAACCGGCAGGATTAGGCTTTGTCCGCTATTGGAGAACGATCCGCGCGGCGGACAGGCTCGCCGCCCCACCCAGGACCTGCGCCTTCAGGCTTGCCGTCTCCGCCACCAGATTTTCCGCCATGAAGCGGGCAAGCGCGGTCCGATCCTCGCGACCGGTCTCCGCGAGCGCGCCCTTGGCGAGATAGACGGCGCCGGCTGCAAGCCCGGCGAGGCGGAGGTAGGGCGTCGCGCCGGACAGCGCCGTGTCCATGTCCTTTTCGCCGAGCGCTCTCAGAAGAAACTCCGTCGTCTCGCGGAAATCCTGGACCGCGGCGAAAAGCGCCTCCCCCGTGCGGCCGAAGCCGGGCTGGTTCGAGCCGCGTACGGCCTCGACGGTCTCGGACAGCTCGTCGAGATAGGCTGCGATCGCAGCGCCGCCGGACAAAGGCAGCTTGCGCGCGACGAGGTCGATCGCCTGGATACCGTTCGTGCCCTCGTAGATCGGCGCGATGCGCGAATCGCGCAGAAGCCTTGCCGCCCCCGTCTCCTCCACGAATCCCATGCCACCGTGCACCTGGATGCCGATCGAGGCGACTTCGACGCCGACATCGGTCGGAAAGGCCTTGGCGATGGGGGTCAGGAGATTGGCGCGCTCCGTCCAGCGGCGGGATGCGTCGGCATCGCCGTCGTGAGCGTGGCTCATGTCGATGGCGTGGCCGCAGGCATAGGTAATCGCGCGGGAGGCGCCCGTTAGCGCCTTCATGGTAAGGAGCATTCTGGCGACGTCCTGATGCTCGACGATCGGGCTCATGCCCGTATCGACAGAGCCGGTCGCGCGGCCCTGCCGGCGCTCCTTTGCGTAGGCCAGCGCGTGCTGGAACGCGGCTTCGGCGACGCCGACGCCCTGCACGCCGACGTGGAGCCGGGCGTTGTTCATCATCGTGAACATGCAGGCGAGGCCCTTGTTCTCCTCGCCGACGAGATAGCCGACGGCGCCCGCCTCCCCCGTCTCGCCGAAGCCGTCGCCGTAGATCATGGTGCAGGTGGGCGAGCCGTGGATGCCGAGCTTGTGCTCGATCGAATGGCACTTCACGTCGTTGCGTTTCCCCAGCGCGCCGTTGGCTTCCACGAGGAACTTCGGCACGACGAAGAGCGAGATGCCCTTCACGCCGGCCGGCGCGTCCGGAAGCCGGGCGAGGACGAGGTGCACGATGTTGTCGGTGAAATCGTGCTCGCCGAAGGTGATGTAGATCTTGGTCCCGAAGATGCGGTAGCTGCCGTCGTCCCTGCGCTCGGCGCGGGTGCGCAGCGCCGAAAGGTCCGAACCCGCCTGCGGTTCCGTGAGGTTCATCGTGCCCATCCACGAGCCGGTGACGAGCTTTTCGAGATAGACGCGCTTCAGCTCGTCCGAGCCGTGCGCCACGATCGCCTCGACGGCGCCGACGGTGAGCATAGGCCCAAGCGCGAAGGCCATGGATGCGCTGTTCCACATCTCGAAGACGGCCGCCGACAACGCGACCGGAAGCCCCTGACCGCCATATTCGGCAGGCCCGGTGAGCGCGTTCCAGCCGCCCTCCGTCCAGCGCGCGTAAAGGTCCTTCCAGCCCGTCGGCATCGTCATGACGCCGTCCTTCACCGAAGCGCCCTCGCGGTCGCCGACCCCGCCCAAAGGCGCCATCTCCTCGCTCGCGAAGCGGCCGGCTTCCTCCAGGATGGCATCGAGAAGATCGGGCGTCAGCTCGCCCGTCAGCCCGTCGGCCATCGCCCGGTCGAGCCCGGCGACGGCTTTCAGCGAGAACGCGATTTCAGCGACGGGTGCCTTGTACATCTGCCTCTCCTCCCGAGATCGAACAGTGACTGCAGTGCCTTGGAATGGGAGGAGGCGTACGGGGAATTGACGTGAACGTCAATCTTACGGAGAGTAGCTCACCGGCGGGCGGCACTACGATGACGCGCGTAGACCGTCGCGCAGCATATCGGCCAGATCGCGGGCGGTCGCGGGGGCCTCGGCGCCGAGCCGAATAGAGAAAACAGCGTCGCCTGCCTTTGGCAGACGCATTGCCTCAGACGTAGCAACGATTCCAGTGCCGGCCCAACGCGCCGTCCTTAACGTGACGGCGAGCCCCGCGCCGACGGCAGCACGCAGCCCGGAGAGGCTTTGGCTCGTGGCGGCGATCCGGTAGGGCTTGCCCGCGGCATCGAGCGCCGCGAGGGCGGCATTGCGGAATTCGCAAGGGCTGTCGAGCAGCGCGAGCGCGATCACATCTTCCTCGGACACGAGCCCGTCGGCGGAAACGAACCAGACCATCGGCTCGACGAGAAGCCCGATCTCGTCCGGCGCCCCACCGCTTCGCATGACGAGCAGGACGTCGATCTCACCCGCCTCGTAGCGCTCGACGAGATCGCGGGATCGGCCGATGCGAAGGTCGAGCCGCACGCGCGGATGCGTCTTCGCGAAGAGGCGCAGGAGCTGCGGGAGGCCGGCCTCGGCAAAATCCTGCGTCGCCCCGACGGCGATCTCGCCGGCCGCATAGCTGCCTTTGAGGCTGAGAATCGCCTGCCGGTGGACGTCGAGAATGCGGCGGGCGTGACCCGCGAGTTCGGTGCCGGTTCGGGTGAGGATCCGATTGCGCCCCGAAGGTTCGAGAAGGGGCGCGCCGACGACGCTCTCCAAGCGCTGCATCTGCACCGTCACCGCCGACGGAGACCGACCGACGATCTCCGCGGCGCGCACGAGGGAGCCCGTGTCGGCGAAGGCAAGAAAGGTCCGCAGGAGGTCGGGGTCGAGCGCATCCACACTTCGATCATATCGAATATTTCATGCCAAACAATTCAATTTTCTAGAATCTTAATGTCGGCGAGTATGGCGCATCGCCAACCTGAAAGGAGCGCCTCCCATGCCCATCATCACTCTCGCCACGACCGCTCGCCTCGATCCCGATCTGTCGGCGAGGCTCGCCCGCACGGTCACGGCATTGACCGAGACACATCTTCGCAAGGACCCGACGATCACCGCCGTCGCCATCTCGCACGTCGATCCGCTGCACTGGTTCGCCGGCGGGCGTTCGCTCGCCGAACAGGGGGCTGAAACCTTCTGGCTGGATATCAAGGTCGTCGACGGCACGAACACCAAGCTCCAGCTCTCCGCCTATCTCCAGCATGTTTTCACCGAGGTTGGAGCCATTCTCGGCGGGGCGCACACGGAAAGCTATGTCCTCGTTCACGAGGTTCCCGGATCCGCCTATGGCTACGGCGGCAGGACGCAGGAATACCGCTTCATCGCCGGGCAACTGCCGGTCGCAGTGTGATCGGATCTAACGGCTGAACATCCAAGACGGCCTACTCGGCCGCCTCGGCCTGTGGAACCGGCCGCTCGTTGCCGGTGACGGCGGCGCGGCTGCGATCATGCTGCCCGGCGATCGGCGAAACCTCCGCCATCGGGAAGGCGTCGACCGCGATCACCTTGGCCACGGCGACCTTCACCGCGCCGAGCCGGTCGATCTCCTCCTGCGAGATCACGCCTCCTTCAAGGGCCCTCTGCGGATTCCGGATGCCGGCCTCGCGCATCCTGCGCACGATCGGAGCGGCTTCATAGACGAGTTCGAAAGCGTGTTCGAGATCGCGCACAGGGTGATCCTCGCGGCCTTCGCCGAGATAGAGATCCGGCGTCAGGCGGTCGCGCTGGGTCGAGGGGCGCATCAAGGTTTCAGCGACCTCGGTGACGAGATCGTCGGAGGGCATCGGCAGGGGGATCGAGAAGGGGAAGCAGAGAACGCGCACGAGCATCGCGGCCCAGCGGGCGGGCAGGTTCTCGAGGACGCCGTTGAAGGCGACTCCGATGCGGGTGTAGCCCTTCTGCATGACATATTCGACGATCGGACGGTCGGCCTCCGGCCGGCCCTCGACCTCGAAACGCTTCAAGGCAGCGCCGAGGAGATACATCTCGGACAGGATGTCGCCGAGCCGCGCCGACAGCATCTCCTTGCGCTTCAGCGCGCCGCCGAGCGTCAGCAGCGAGAGGTCCGAGAGGAGCGCGAATGCGGCGGAGTAGCGCGAAAGCTGGCGCCAGTGGCTGGTGAAGGCAGCTTTGTCCGGCGCGGGCGCGGCAAGCCCGCCGGTCCACCCCCGCAAGGCCGCCCGAGCCGCGTTCTTTACGGCATGGGCGGCATGGGCCCAAAACTGCGCGTCGAAATCGGAGAGACCTCTTTCCTTGTCGTCGTCGGAGAGCGCCAGGAGTTCCTTCAGCATGAAGGGATGGGCGCGAATGGCGCCCTGGCCGAAGATCATGAGATTGCGCGTCAGGATGTTCGCACCCTCGACGGTGATGCCGATCGGCACGGACTTGTATTGGGCGCCGAGATAGTTCTTCGGGCCGTCGATGATCGCCTTGCCGCCGTGGATATCCATCGCGGCGTCGACCGATTCGCGCATCCGGTAGGTCGCGTGCGCCTTCATGATGGCCGAGATGACCGAGGGCTTGTGGCCCTCGTCGAGGGCGGCGACCGTCAGGCGACGGGCGGCGTCGAGGAGATAGGCGTTGGCCGCAAGGTCCGCGAGCGGCTCCTGGATGCCCTCGAACTGGCCGATCGGCAGGTTGAACTGCTGGCGGACCCTCGCATACGCGCCGGAAACGCGGGCGCAGTAGGCGGCGGCGGCGGCGGACTACGAGGGCAGCGAAATCGCGCGGCCGGCGGCGAGCGCCGTCATGAGCATGGTCCAGCCCTGGCCGATCTGTGCCTCGCCGCCGAGGATCCAATCCATCGGCACGAACACGTCCTTGCCGTAGAGCGGGCCGTTTTGAAAGAAGGTGTACTGCGGGATGTGACGATCGCCGACGCGCACGCCCGGGGTCGTGGTCGGGATCAGCGCGACGGTGATGCCGAGCTTTTCCCCGCGGCCGAGGTGATTTTCGGGATCGACCATCTTGAAGGCGAGGCCCATGACGGTCGCGACGGGTCCAAGCGTGATGTAGCGCTTCTCGAAGTTCAGCCTGAGACCGAGGACGCGCTTTCCCTCATGCTCCCCGTATTCGACGGTGCCCGTGTCGGTCATGGACGCGGCGTCCGATCCGGCTTCCGACGACGTCAGGCCGAAGCACGGGATCTCGCGGCCGTCGGCAAGGCGCGGCAGCCAATGGTCGCGCTGCGCCTCGGTGCCGAAATGCATCATCAGCTCGCCGGGCCCGAGCGAGTTCGGCACCATGACGGTGACGCCCGCGACGACGCTCGCGGAGGAGACCTTCCGGACGACCTCGGAATGGGCGGTGTGGGAGAAGCCGAGCCCCCCGTATTCCTTCGGGATGATCATGCCGAAGAATTTCTTGCGTTTCAGGAAGTCCCAGACTTCCGGCGAGAGGTCGTGATCTTCGGAGACGATCTTCCACTCGTCGATCATCGCGCAGAGTTCGTTCACGGGGCCGTCGAGGAAGGCCTGCTCATCCGGCGACAGGCGAGAGGGCGGCATGGCGAGGAGCTTGTCCCAATCGGGCGTGCCGCTGAAAAGCTCACCGTCCCACCAGACGGTGCCCGCGTCGATCGCCTCCTTCTCCGTCGCCGAGATCGGCGGCATGATGCCTTTCGCCCAGTTGAAGATCGGCTTCGTCAGTCTGTTCCTGCGGAAAGACATAGCGTGGCTCCCATCCGTCCGATTGATCGTTGCTCAACACAACGTAGGAGCGTTGGTTTCGAATGTCACAGGGAGATGCGGCAAAGTTCCGGTCCGCGAGGGTACGCTGTTCGGTCGCTCCCTTTGGCACCTCCCGGCCTCAGCTTTCCTCCCGGGCGATCGCGCGGTGGCCGATATCCGTGCGCACGAAACCTTCCGGCCAGTCGATTTCGGCGATTGCGGCGTAGGCCTTCACCGCGGCCTCGCCGACAGTCGTACCCGATGCGGTGACCCCGAGGACGCGGCCACCCTCGGCGAGGAGCCGGTCGCCGTCGCGGCGCGTGCCGGCATGGAAGACGATCGCTTGTTCGTCCGTCTCGGGCAAAGCGCGGATGACGCTGCCTTTGTGATAGGCGCCGGGGTATCCGGACGTCGCCATCACGACGCAAAGGGCGGGATCCTCATACCACTCCGGGCGGCAGGCGGAGAGATCGCCGCGCGCGGCATCGAGGAGGATGGGCAGAAGGTCGCTCTTCAGGCGCAGCATCAGCACCTGTGTCTCCGGATCGCCGAAACGGGCATTGTATTCGATGAGCTGCGGCCCCTTTTCGGTCAGCATGAGGCCGGCGTAGAGGACGCCTGCGAACGGCGCTCCGACTTCGCGCATCCCCTCCAGCGTCGGGCGGATGATCTCGGTCATGGCGCGTTCGATCAGGTCAGGCGTCATCGCCGGCGCGGGCGAATAGGCGCCCATGCCGCCGGTGTTCGGGCCCTTGTCGCCGTCGAAGGCGCGCTTGTGGTCTTGGGCAGTGCCGAAAAAGACCGCGTTCATGCCGTCCGCGAGGCAGAAAAGGCTCGCCTCCTCGCCTTCCAGGAATTCCTCGACGACGACCTCGCCGCCGCCGTCGAAGCAGTCGTCGATGGCAGCGAGGGCATTTTCCACGCTCTCGGCAACGGTGACGCCCTTTCCGGCGGCAAGGCCGTCCGCCTTCACGACGATCGGCGCGCCCTCGGCTCGAACGTAGTCCTTGGCTGCTTCCGGCTCGGTGAACCGCCTGTAGCGGCCGGTCGGGATCGCCTTCCTCATGCAAAGATCCTTGGTGAAGCCTTTCGAGCCCTCGAGCTGCGCGGCAAGCCGCGAAGGGCCGAAGACGAGGATGCCGGCCTGCCTCAGCCCATCGGTTATGCCGGCGACGAGCGGCGCCTCCGGGCCGACAACGACGAGGCCGATGGCGTTCGCCTTCGCGAAGGCGACGACGGCGGCATGGTCGTCGATGTCGAGCGCCGCAAGGTCGGCATGAGCGGCGATGCCGGGATTTCCGGGCGCTGCGTAAAGCCTGCCGAGCGCCGGCGATTGCGCGAGCTTCCAGGCGAGCGCGTGTTCCCGGCCGCCCGAGCCGATGAGGAGAACGTTCGTCGTCATTGTCTATTGCCCGCCCGCCGCCGTAGCGCCTGTCCACCATTCATCGGGGCGATTACGGGGGCGCGATACGGCGGGTCAAGGTCGTGCGGGTCGCCGCGCTGCTAAAACCGCTTGACGACTCGCCCTTTCGGAGCAACCTCGAGCGATGGCGAACTCGAGAGACACGCTTGCAGGGGTTTCGAACGAGGATCGCGTCGCCGACGCGCCTTCGGAGAACTGGGTGTACCGCCTCCTGCCGCGCGCGCTCTGGCCCTATGCGCAGCTTGCCCGCTGGGATCGGCCGATCGGGTGGCAGCTTTTGATGTGGCCCTGCTGGTGGTCGGCGGCGCTCGCGCCACAGGCGCTCACGTCGGGCGCCGTGACCACGGGGCTGCCGTCGATCTGGCATCTGATGCTCTTTCTCGTCGGCGCCGTCGCCATGCGCGGAGCAGGCTGCACCTACAACGACCTCGTCGACGAGACGATCGACGCGAAGGTCGCGCGGACGCGGTCCCGGCCGCTGCCCTCGGGGCGCGTGTCACGGCGTCAGGCGAAGCTCTTTCTGGTGGCCCAGGCGCTCGCGGGCTTCCTGGTGCTTCTGCAGTTCAACCTCTTCGCGATCCTTCTCGGCATCGCCTCGCTCGGGATCGTCGCGGTCTATCCGTTTCTGAAGCGCATCACCGATTGGCCGCAGCTCGGCCTCGGCTTCGCCTTCTCCTGGGGAGCGCTGATGGGATGGGCGGCGATCTTCGGCTCGCTGTCGCTCTCACCGCTGCTGCTCTATTTCGGCAGCGTGCTGTGGACGATCGGCTACGACACGATCTACGCCCATCAGGACAAGGAGGACGACGCGCTCGTCGGCGTGCGCTCGACGGCGCGGCTGTTCGGCACGCGAACGAAGCCGGCCCTCCTGTTCCTGTACGGTGGCGCGCTCTCCCTTTTCGCTGCGGCCTACGCGGCGACGGGAGCGCAAGAGGGTCCGCACTGGCCGGCCTATGCGGGTCTGCTGATCGGTGCGGGACATATGCTCTGGCAGATCCGCACGCTCGACATCGACGATCCCGACCAGTGCCTGATGCTGTTCAAGTCGAACAGCCTCTTCGGCTGGATCGTCTTCTTCGGCCTCGTCGTATCTGCGCTGTGGGGATTGTCGTTCCCATTCGCGGGGTAGACGGCTGCCGCGACCGATAGGCGAAAGGACCGCGTCCGGGGAGGACGCGGTCTCAAAAAACCTGGATCACGCGCTCCGCGGATTATGTCCGGGCGATGATCTCCTCACCCGAAACGACCATCCGCATCCCGAGGCCGCCTGGCTTGCGGCGGGCGA
>JACMIV010000102.1 GCA_014380965.1 Rhizobiaceae bacterium
CGCCTGCGATGTTGCGCGGGCCGTCGGTGTCCGGCGCGTCGGCGCTGCGCTGCGCGCCGGTGAAGACCACGGGCTTGTCGCCGGGGACGAGGAGATCGGCGAGGAAGGCGCTCTCCTCCATCGTGTCGGTGCCGTGGGTGACGACGACGCCGTCGCAATCCGGCCGCGCCAGATGGGCCGCGATGCGGCGGGCCAGCCGAAAGGCGAGCTTCATGTCGATGGCAAAGCTGCCGACGCGGCAGAAGTCGTCGACGAGAAGCGCGATGCCGTCCAGCGGATCGTGGAGGGAAGCGCGCAGATCCGCCCCGGAGACCGAGGCGACGACATCGGCACCCGGAGCGCCGGGCCGGGAGGCGATGGTGCCCCCGGTGGTGATGAGCTGGATGGTGGGCACGGGTGGTCCTGTCCTTGAGGCGAAGCGGTGCGGCGCGAGGCTCACTCGGACGCGGCATCCGCGGGGCGAAGATAGGGCGCAAGCGAGATCGGCTGCGGGATGACCGCGACGATCTTCATCTGCGCGATGGTGCGCAGCTTGCTCGCCTCGATGTGGGTGGACAGCATAGAGGCGGCGGCGTCCACCGCCCCGTGCATCAGGAGCTCCACCATCATACGCTGCTCGGCGATCGAAGCCGGGTCTTCGGGAAGCCCGAGCTGTCGGAGCACCGCCTGCGAGATCAGGACGGTGTGGAGATTGCGCCGGATGAGATCGCGGAGCGAAAGGTTGGGCGTCGCCAGCACGATGTCGTTGACGAAGAGGTTGGAGAGTTCCGTCAGCCGACCCTTGGCGACCGGCGCGCCCTCCTCCGCCGCGCGCAGCGTGTCGCGCAGCACGGCAAGGCCCGCATGGTCGAGATAGGGAACGGCGGAGACGAGGCCGTGCGGTTCGAGGATCTTGCGCAGCTCGAACTGATCCTTGATCGAACGTGCCGTCAAAGGCCCCGCAACCCAGTGGGAGCTTGCGTTCTTGTCGACGAGGCGGCGTTCCTGGAGGCGGCCGAGCACGTCGCGCACGATGGTCCGGCTGACGTCGAAAAGCTCGGCAAGCTCGGTCTCGACGATGCGATACTGCCCGAAAACCAGGCATCGCGTGATGTCGGCCTCGACCGTCGCGTAGATGCGCCTCCAGGTCTGGCGATTGCGGAACCCCTGTCCCGCCTCCTTCGGCAGCACGAGATCGAGCGCGGCGATGTCGATTCGCCTCGGCGGCGGGGCGCTGCCTCGCTGCCCTGCCAGAAAGCCACGGCCGTCGAAGCGGTGGATCAATCCCTCGCTCTCGAGCTGTGCGAGAGCACGCTGCACGGGCGCGCGCGACAGGCCGAAGAGATCGGCGAGCGGCCCTTCGAGAAGAACGGTGCCGCCGGGAATCCTGTCCTCGACGAGGTTTCGCCGCAAAGCATCCGTCACCACCTCGTAGCGGCGCGGCAGCGCTGTGGATGAAGCGTCCTCAGCCACTGGGCTTGGGTCCCTCTCGAGAGGTTGGATCGGATCGGCGGGTCCCTGCATATCATTCGGCGGACTTTGTCAAAACCCAAAAATGAACTTTGCATACTTATACCGCAATTGCTCACAAACGAGCCTTGCAGTGCATCAAACACCAGGAGGAAGATCGGGACGGCCGACGACCCTCAACCAGAGAAATTGAGCGAATACAGCGCGCTGTTACAAAAATGCTCTTCGAACAGCGAGCCGAGCGGGGCGCTCGTCGTTGCATAATTTGGCGTCACGCCAGCATAACGCATAAATCAACGACAGATTGAACGATAAAATCCTCATAAAAAGACTATTGAATACAGAAAACACGGCTGTTAGCGTCGCGACATTCAGACAGGTCGGGCCGCCCGACCCAGCCGACAGGCAGCCTATGTCCGCCGTCCTCACGCTCTCCAACATCTCGAAGTCCTATGGCGGCAAGCCTGCCGTGCGTGCCATCGACATCGCCATACCTGCCGACAGCTATGTCTCGGTGCTCGGCGCCAGCGGGTCGGGCAAGACGACGCTCCTGCGCCTCATCGCCGGCTTCGAGGAGCCCGAGACAGGCCAGATCGCCTTCGACGGGCGGCGCATCGACGGGACGCCGGCCCATGAGCGCGGCATCGGCTTCGTGTTCCAGACCTTCGCGCTGTTCCCGCACCTCAACGTCCGCGACAACGTCGCCTTCGGCCTCGCGAACCGCACCATCGCGCCCGTCACCGACAAGGCGGAGATCGACAGGCGGGTGGCGGAGACGATCGCGATGGTGGGCCTCACCGGCCTCGAGCGCCGCTCGGTGACGCAGATCTCCGGCGGCCAGCGCCAGCGCGTGGCGCTCGCCCGCACGCTGGTGACCGAGCCCAAGCTCGTCCTCCTCGATGAGCCGCTGGGTGCGCTCGATGCGCATCTGAGGGCCCGGATGCGCGACGAACTGCGCCAGATTCGCAAGAGCCTCGGCGTCACCTTCCTGCACGTGACCGGCAGCGAGAGCGAGGCTTTGGCGATGGGCGACCGCCTGATCGTGCTCGACGACGGGACGATCGGGCAGTTCGACGCGCCGAAGACGATCTACGCTGCGCCGGCATCGCCGGGCGTCGCCCGCTATCTCAACGCCTACAATCTCCTGAAGGGCGAGCGCCGCGACGACCGGTTCGTCAGCGAGGTCGGCACGTTTCCCGTGACTCGGCAGAGCATCAAGTCCTCGACCGCCGGCGGCGTCTACGCCCTGCGCCACGACCGCATCGCCGTGCGCGATGCGGCAGCGCCCGGCTCGGCGGAAGAGATCATGGTGCCGGCCAAATTCATCGCCTCGGAATATGGCGGCGCGTCGGTGCTCTCCTTCTTCGCGCTCGACAACGGCCAGATCGTCGAGGTCGAGGAGCATCTCAGCCTTGGCGCGCCGAAGACCTTCGAGCGCGACGCGCGCTACGGCCTCGCCTGGAAGCCGGGCGATGCCCTCGTCTACGCCTGATCGGAGAAGTTGATGTCCGGAACGATCGACATCGCGGAGAAAGGCGGACCGACATCGACGGCGGCGCGGGGCGCGGCGTCCTCGGCCGAGCGGCAGGCCGCGCGGGGACGCCGCATCTCCTATCTCCTTTTGGCGCCGGGCATCGTCTGGATGACGCTGTTCCTCGTCCTGCCCATGCTGATGATGGTCTATGTCTCGTTCTGGACGCAGACGACCTTCGCGGTCCAGCCGACGCTGACGACAGCGAGCTGGGTGAGGTTTCTCACCAGCGCCACCTATCTCGACGCGCTGTGGACGACGGTCCGCATCTGGCTCCTCGTGCTCGGCTCGACGCTGCTTGTCGGCTATCCCGTCGCGCTGTTCATCGGCCTGATGGTGCGCAACAAGACGCTGCAGACGGTGCTCCTCGTCCTCTGCGTCATTCCGTTCTGGACTTCCTT
The DNA here is from genome assembly GCA_014380965.1 of Rhizobiaceae bacterium. GTDB lineage: Bacteria > Pseudomonadota > Alphaproteobacteria > Rhizobiales > Rhizobiaceae > Plantimonas. The sequence goes on from JACMIV010000102.1 coordinate 3,382, forward strand.
CCTCATCCGCGTCCTTGCCTGGCGCCCGATGCTCGGCACCAACGGGGCGATCAACATCATCCTGATGAAGCTCGGGGTCATCGACCAGCCGCTCGACATTCTGCTCTTCTCGGAGCTGTCGGTGCTGATCGGCATGACGCAGATCTACTGCGTCTTCATGGTCGGGCCGATCACCTTCATGCTGGGGCGCATAGACCCGAACGTGATCGAGGCCGCGCGCGACCTCGGCGCCGGCTTCGGACGGATCTTCCGCACGATCATCCTGCCGCTTTCCATGCCGGGCGTCGTCGTCGGTGCGATCTTCGTCTCGGTCATGGTGCTCGGCGAGTTCGCCACCGCCGCCGCCCTTTCAGGCCGCAAGACCAACATGCTCGGCAACATCATCGTCTCCCAGGTCGGCTCGCTGAAATGGGCCTTCGCGGCGGTCGCGGGTGTGATCCTGACGCTCCTGATGGGCGCTGTCATCGCCGCGCTGCTGCGGGTCGTCAACCTGCGCAAGGAGCTCTGACGATGCAGGCCGGCGTCCTGAAACCCATCCTCGCGCTCTACACCGCGCTCTTCATCGCCTTCCTCTACGGGCCCTTCGTGGTGCTGGCGATCATCTCCTTCCAGCAGGGACCGGAAGGCGGGCCGCAATTCCCGATCGTCGAGTGGTCGACCTACTGGTATCGTCACCTCTTCGGCCTCGTGCCGCCCACCCGTATCGCGCCGCTGCCGATCGGCGACAGCCTCGTTCGGTCCCTTCTCCTCGCTTTCATGACCATGGTCGTCTCGACGATCCTCGGCGTCGCCTCGGCGCAGGCCTTCCGCCAGCGCTTCAAGGGCTCGGGGCCTGTCTTCTACCTCATCGTTCTCGGCATGATGGTGCCGGGCGTTCTCGTCGGGCTCGGCACCGCGCTCCTCTCCAACATCGTCGGCGTCGACCGGAGCTGGTGGGGCACCGCCTTCGTGCTCCACGTCGTCTACACCTACCCGTTCGCCTTCCTCGTGATGCTCGCGATCTTCAACCGCTTCGACCGCTCGATCGAGGAGGCGTCCTGGTCGCTCGGCGTCTCGCCGGTGACGACGTTCCGGAAGGTGACGTTCCCGGTGATCTTTCCCGGCGTCCTCTCCGCCATGCTGTTCGCCTTCACGCTCTCCTACGACGAATTCTCGCGCACGCTCTTCACCTCCGGGCCGCAGCTGACGCTGCCGCTCGCGATCTACGGGACGTTCGCGGTCGAGATCCATCCGAACGTCTTCGCCTTCGGCGTCCTGACGACGGTCTTCTCCTTCGCGCTGCTCGCGGTCTACGCGATCCTGATGGTGCGCTCGGTCAACCGCGCCAAGCGCGTGCCGACGGAGACAGCGTGATGCGCACCGTCCTCGTCACCGGCGCCGCCTCGGGCATCGGCCTTGCCATCGCCGAACGGTTCGCACGGGACGGCGAGCGCGTGGTACTCATCGACCTCGATGCGGAGAAGGCGGAACGCGCGGCGGGCGCGATCCGCGAGGCGGGCGGAACTGCGCTCGCGACCGGCGCCGATATCTCGGACGAGGGCGCCGTGGCCTACGCGGTCCGCGTCGCCGAGGATGCTTTCGGAGCCGTCGAGGTTCTCGTCAATAATGCCGGTCACGTGCATCAGGCGCGTTTCGAGGATCTCGACGTCGCCGACTTCGACCGGATGTTCGCCGTCCACGTGCGCGGCACCTTCCTGATGACGAAGGCGGTGCTCCCCGGGATGCTCGCGCGCGGCGAAGGCGTCGTCGTGAACATGGCATCGCAGCTCGGGCAGATCGGCGGCGTCGAGCTCGTCCACTACTCCGCCGCCAAGGCCGCGATCATCGGCATGACGAAGGCGCTGGCCCGCGAGGTGTCCGTGCGCGGCGTGCGCGTCAACGCCGTAGCGCCCGGGCCGATCAACACGCCGCTGGTGCGCGCGCTCTCGGAGGGCTGGCAG
>JACMIV010000103.1 GCA_014380965.1 Rhizobiaceae bacterium
CGTCGGGGCCGGGCGCAGATGGATCGACGCGGTTGCCGGCGGGCCGAACGGCGTCGTCGGCTTCGCGACTGGCCGCACCGCCACGGTGCGGCTCCTGGACGGCACGCTGAAGACTTTCGCGCATGAGCGCTCGGTCGAGGATATCGCCTTCGCGCCGAAGGGGTTGCGCATGGCGACGGCGCGTTACGACGGGGCCTCGCTCTATTTCGCGGGCACCGACAGCCCGCCGGCCTCGCTCGACTGGAAGGGCGCCCACATCGGCATTGCCTTCTCGCCGGACGGGCGCTTCCTCGTCACGCGCATGCAGGAGAATGCGCTGCACGGATGGCGCGTCGAGGACGGCAAGCACATGAAGATGACGGGCTATCCGGCCAAGGTGAAGGACTGGTCCTGGTCCGTCAAAGGCAGGTTCCTGGCAACTTCCGGCGCGCCCGCCGCGATCGTCTGGCCGTTCTCCGGCAAGGACGGGCCGATGGGCAAGGCGCCGCTCGAACTCGGCACCCGCGGCGACTCGATGGTCACCTCGGTTGCCTGCCATCCCGTCGAAGATATGCTCGCCATCGGCTACGAGGACGGCATGATCCTCGCCGTACGCTTCTCCGACGCGCGCGAGGCGGTGTTGCGCCGCGCAGGGCGGAGCGCGGTGCGGACGATGGGATGGGACGCAAAGGGCGCGCGGCTCGTCTTCGGGTCCGAAGGCGGGGAGGCCGGAGTCGTCGACATCACCGGCTGAGCTTCGCATTTCGGCCCTTCGCTCACCCCACCGTCACCTCCTCGCCATCCTGCGTCATCGGCGCGTCGATGATGCAGCGCACGCCGTCCGGATCGTAGCGGAGCTCGACGGTTCCGCCGAACTCGATCGCGAGGGACTGCTCGATGAGCCGCGAGCCGAAGCCGCGGGCGGCGGGGGCGACGACGGGCGGCCCGCCGTGCTCGCTCCATTCGAACGCGAGCCGCGGCCCTTCCGGCCTCGAGACGATCCGCCAGACGATCGTCACCTTGCCGTCGTCCGCCGACAGAGCACCGTATTTCGACGCGTTCGTCGCCAGTTCGTGCAGGGCGAGAGCCAGAGCAAGGCTCTGCTTGGCCGTCAGGCGCACGTCAGGGCCCGACCAGGTGACGGCGGCGCTATCGCCGCGATGGGTCGCCAGAGATTCGGCGACGATCGCGCCGATGGGTGCGCTGGTCCAGGAGGTCTGGGTCAGGATGTCATGGGCATGGCTCAAGGCGATGAGACGAGCCGAGAAGGCGGCAAGACCCTCCTGCGCATTGGCGGCGCGGCGCAATGTCTGGTTGGCGAGCGCGTTGACCATGGCGAGCGTGTTCTTCACGCGGTGCTGGAGTTCGCGTGTCAGGAGAAGCTGGCGTTCCTCGGCCTCCTTCTCCTCGGTCACGTCCCGGACCGCGCCGACGAAGCGGATCGTCCGGCCGGCTTCGACGACGGTCTGGGCGCTGGCGCGCACCCAGCGCAGGACTGCATCCTCTCGGCCGATCGTGCGGTAGAGCACGTCGAACTCGCCGTCGCTGTTCGGATCGAGCACCCGTTCCACCTCCGCCAGCGTGCGCTTGCGGTCCTCGGGATGGAGACCTGGAAGAAACGCGCTCTCGAAGTCGACGGGACGATCGTCGAAGATGCCGAAGGCGGCGCGGCAGCGCTGGTCCCAGACGAGTTCGCCGGCGACGAGGTCGTAGTCGAAGGTGCCGAGATCGGCCGCCTCGTGAGCAAGGCGAAGCCGCGTTTCCGCATGGACGAGCGCCTGCTCGGCCCGGCGCCTTTGGCTGAAGGCCCAGGATCGTTGCAGGACGTCGCGCACGAAGCCGACATCGTCCTCGTCCCATTGGCGAGGTCGATCGTCGTGAAGGAAGAGGATGACCCTGACCCGGCCGCCCTCGACGATGCTGAGATTGACCAGGGAGCGGGCCTCGATGCTTCGCCATGTCCCGACATGGTCGCGGGTGACGCTGTGGGCCTCGACATCGTCGATGACGAGCACTCCCTTGCGAAGCTCTCGCACGAGGTCCGGTCCGAAACGACCGAGTTCGTATTGTCCCGTCAGGAGAGGAATACCCGGTCGCGTCCACTGCCCGACGGCAGCGGCGTAGCGTTCGTCGGCATCGACCTCCGCATAGCCCGTGCGGGCGAGCCCGAGCGTTTCGCCCAGCACCTCCATGGCCTTGAGCGTCGAATCGACCTGACCACCGCTCGACAAAAGATCGTCCCCGATCCGCATCAGCGCCGCCTGGCGCGCCTCGCGCAGGCGCTCGCGCGTCACATCGACGATCGCACCGGGCAGACGGGAGGGGCGCCCGTCCGCGGAGTTGAAGCTGCGGCCACGGGCCTGCACGACATGGACCGCGCCTTCGGTGTCGATCACCCGGTACTCTTCGGCGAAGATTCCTGCCGTCTCGATAGCGTTCGCGACCGCTCTCCGTATCCGTTCGCGATCGTCGGGATGGACGCCATCGGCATAAGTTTCGGAGGGCGCGCCCTTGGCGCCCAGCGCCGGGTCGACGCCGAAAAGGCGGGCGAAACGCTCGTCGGCATAGACCACGTCGGCGGCCAAGTCCCAGTCCCAGGTGGCGACGATCACTGAGGCGTCGAGGGCAAAGCGCAGACGCTCTCGGCTCGCCTCGAGCTCTTGGCGGTTCTTTTCCTCGGCCGTGCGGTCACGCAGGATCTTGAGGAAGCCGACATGCCTGCCCTCGCCGTCGACGAGGGGCGTCATCTGTCCGCTGGCGTAGAACCTGCTGCCGTCCGCGCGCAGGTGCCAACGCTCGTCGCGGGCCTTGCCCATCGTCAGCGAGAACCGCATCTCGCGCGCGTCGACGCCCGCCTCCACGTCTTCCGGCGTGAAGATGGTCGCGATCGGGCGGCCGACGATCTGTCTCGCGGACCAGCCGAGGATCGTCTCGGCCGCCTCGTTCCAGTCGGTGAGAATCCCCTCGGCGTCGGCGGCGATGATGGCGTAGTCGACGGTGCTTTCAACGATCTGTCGAAGGCGGCTTTCGGAGCTGATACGGCCGGCGGCATGACGGGACGCGTCGGCAAGGCGCCGCCTCAGATCTTCGTTCTCCGCGAGAAGAGCGCTCACCCTTTTCTCTTCCGCGTCGGCCATGCTGCCTTACCTGATCCGCCGTTTACAGGCGCTTCCACCAGAAAGCGCCTGCCGCGTTCCTCGATGTCCCATCCGTGCGCAAACACCTAGCCGCTTCACAGGCGTTCGATCAAAGCCTTTCACGCATAATCCTGCGGTAGGGCTCGAAACAGTTGCTGTCAGCCACTTGCCGTCTTTTCGAGTGTCGATCGTGTATTCCCTGCCGCTCAGGCAGACATCGCAACCCGCGTCGTCGCGGCCGCCGTACGCATCCGATCGCCGGTTGCGCGAATCAGGCCTTCAGCACCGGAAAGGCTTGCCGTCTTCAGCTCCAGCGCGAGGAGGCGATGGCGCTCGAAGGGACCGGGCATCGCGAGGCGAGCGGCCGGTTCGGCCGAAAAACCGAAACGCTCGTAATAGTCGGGATCGCCGACGAGAAGGATCGCAGCATGGCCCTGCCACTGCGCCTCCGCGATGGCGCGGCGCATCAGCGCGGAGCCGATGCCGGCACCGGACAGATGCGGCGCAACGGCGAGCGGCCCGAGGAGAAGGGCCGCAGTGACATCGTCGCCCGCTGCGACATGCCAGAGCCGTACGGTGCCTACGACGGCTCCCTGGCCGTCGCGGGCGACGAGCGACAGCCCGCTGACGGGCTTGCGACCGCGGCGCAGCGCCTCGGAAGCCTTGCGACGACGCTTCGGGCCCATGGCGAGATCGAGTAACGACTCGCGCGCGGCGGCGTCCTCCGGCGCCTCGCGCGAGATGGTGAAATAGGGAACGGAGGACGGAGCGCGCACGATGGGCTCGGCGCCGAAGACGTCGCGGGAGAGGGCGGATGCGATCACGGAAATCAACCTCGATGATGCGAGAGGCCGAAGGAGGCGCGCCGGCTTGTTGAAGGCGATCGGCGCGCGGGCGAAAGGCCCGGCGCCGAAGCGCGCCGGGTCAGATCACGTAGGATCGCAACGGTTCGAAGCCGTTGAAGGCGACGGCCGAATAGGTCGTCGTATAGGCCCCGGTTCCTTCGATGAGGACCTCGTCGCCCACCGTCAG
>JACMIV010000104.1 GCA_014380965.1 Rhizobiaceae bacterium
ACGAGGCGCTTGGCCTTCTCGATGACCATTTCGGCAACCTGGACGTGGCGCACGGCCGGCTCGTCGAAGGTCGAGGACACGACTTCTCCGCGCACCGAGCGCTGCATGTCGGTCACCTCCTCCGGCCGCTCGTCGATGAGGAGCACGATGAGGTAACACTCCGGATGGTTCGCCGTGATCGAATGGGCGATGTTCTGGAGGAGCACGGTCTTGCCGGTGCGCGGCGGCGCGACGATCAGCGCGCGCTGGCCCTTGCCGAGCGGCGCGACGAGGTCGATGACGCGAGCGGAGAGGTCCTTCGAGGTCGGAACCTCGAGTTCCATTTTGAAGCGCTCGTTCGGATAGAGCGGCGTCAGATTGTCGAAATGGCTCTTGTGCTTGATGCGCTCGGGATCGTCGAAATTGATCGTGTTGACCTTCAGCAGCGCGAAATAGCGCTCGCCGTCCTTCGGTCCCCGGATCGGCCCCTCGACCGTATCGCCGGTCTTCAGCGAGAAGCGGCGAAGCTGAGAGGGCGAGATGTAGATGTCGTCCGGGCCCGGCAGATAGTTCGCGTCCGGTGAGCGCAGGAAGCCGAAACCGTCCTGCAGCACTTCGACGACGCCCTCGCCGATGATTTCGACGCCTTGCGCGGCGAGGTTCTTCAAAATAGCGAACATCAGTTCCTGCTTGCGCAGGACAGGTGCGTTCTCGACGCCGTTCTCTTCCGCGAAGGCGATGAGTTCGGGCGCTTTCTTGTTCTTCAGATCCTGAAGCTTCATTTCGGACATGTGGTTTTTGCGCTCCGTCCCGCGGCGATGATCTTTTGCGATCGGGGACTGCTCTGGAATTCTACGGGAAGGATCGTCTGGTCGAAGAAGGGAGATTGTCGGACCGCCGGTCCACTTTGACAGCTTCGGCGGTGCGGAGGCGGGGCGGGGTGATCCGGCCCGGACCTCGAACGAGGCGGGAGATATCAGTCTGCTTAGCTCAAAGCCCCGTGGGGTGCAAGCACGACGATTGTTGATATCACGCCGAAAAGGCAGCTCGCTGGCTGCCGTCGGTTCGTCACGTGGTTCGGGATGTCGAGGTTGAGAAAAACCGTCGACTTTAAAGGTCTGCCGTTTCGAGCGCCTTCAAGTCGCGCGAGGCTTGAACGAACGTCCCCCGGGCCGCCTGGTCGACCCGAGTGCGTGTGCGCAAGGTGCAGGCCTCAGTTCCGCGCGAAGCGGCCGCGGTCGATCTCGCGCTGGCGCAGCTCCAGATCGGCGAGCGATGTCGCCTCGGCGAGATAACGCTCCTGTCGGTTGGCGGTGCGTTCGAAGGCGAAGGCGGCGCGGATTTTCGAAGCGATGGTCATGATTTATATCTCCTTGCTGCGCCGTAGAAATAACCCCTGACCCGTCTTGCTGCAACGCAGCACGATGCATGGAAGCCATGCGGAAGACCGACGGCTTGCGTCAACACAATCTCAACGCTTGATATTCCTGCGCCTCGCTCGTCGCGCGGCAGGAAGCGGCTCGGTCCTTCCGACACAAGGACCCCGCCGCACTCGCTCCAGCAAGCCGCCCTTCCTCGCCGATCGACCAGAGCCGGCACAGGCGGGACCGCGAGCACGATATTCAGCTGAGTATCCAATCCGTTCCCCCACCTTGAAACGTTGCGGCGCAGCGCGACCCTCCCATCAAGGACGCACCACGCCGCCCTGGCGCGGAAATCGCTGGGAATTCCTGCAGCCGAATAGGTTTCGAGGCCCGTCTCGGCATGGATCCCGGATCAAGTCCGGAATGACGACGGTTCTGACGTCGCCTGCTGCATCGAGGTGGCTCAGCCCCGTCCCGTCCTACGGCTTCAACGGCTCGCCGTCTTCGTCGAGTTCGTCCTTCGCCCAGCCGACGTCCTCGCCGTCGAGGCTCCTATCGGTCTTGCCGCCAAAGGCCGAGTCTGTGCGCTTGACGAAGTGGGAGAGGAGGCCATCGCCCTTCGCGGGCGGCAGGACGTCGGTATCCCGACCGATGTGGGTCCTGCCGTCGCCTTGCTCGGCCGATGGGCGAACGGGCTTCCCGGCCTTTGCTTCAGCCTCGAGATCGTCTTCGGACATTGTGGCTAACCCCTGTGGGACGCGCCGAGGAAGTGCCGTTTCGTGTCGGAGGTTCCGAGCGCAGGTCGGACGACACCGGATCAGCCGGCCGTGAGCGCGACATCGGCGGCCGGTTCCAGCACCGAAAGCCAGAGCGCATCGGGCCCAAGCGTTCCAACGAAGGCGCGGTGGCGCGCGTCTTCGCCGGCCGAAAGCCGCGAGGGCAGGGGAATGGCGCGTGGCTTGATGCGAATGACCGCGCCGTCGGCGTCGCGCTGCTCCTCCTGATGCGAGGAGACGAGGCCGAGCGCGGCCTGCCGTCCCCCGATCAGTTCGATGTAGACCGAGGCGAGGAGTTCGGAATCGACCAGCGCGCCGTGCTTGTCGCGCCGCGTCGTGTCGATCTGGAAGCGCGAGCAGAGCGCATCGAGGGTCGCAGGCGCCATCGGAAACTTCCGCCGCGCCATCTGCAGCGTGTCGACGACCCGGTCGATGCCAAGCGCCGGCCTGCCCGCGCGGGCGAACTCGGCATTGAGGAATCGGATGTCGAAGCTTGCATTGTGGGCGATGAGCACGGCGTCGCCGAAGAACTCGATCAGCTCGTCCGCGACCGCCTCGAAAGGCTCCTTGTCCTTCAGGAAATCGTCGGAGATGCCGTGGACGTCGAAGGCGCCGGGATCGACCTTCCGGCCCGAAGGCCGCACGAAGCGATGCCAGCTCTTGCCGGTCGGGATGTGGTTCCAGAGTTCGATGCCGCCGATCTCGATGACCCGGTCGGCCTCGAAGTCGAGCCCCGTCGTTTCCGTGTCGAAGACGATCTCGCGCATGGTTCTGCTCCGTGAGGCGTCAGCTTCTACGGATTGGAGGAGCGGGGGCAAGGGTACGACGTTGCGGTTCCATGTATGTTCCGGAAGCGCCATGTCGGACGGCCGGAAGACCTGCAACATTTCCCGGGTGCTCAGCATAAGAGTTTCTTTGGCCGTGAGTTGCCTTCACTTCGATCTGCCGGGCCGCGACGCGTCGTCTTATTTCTTGGGAACTCCTCAGCCCGCCCCGATCGCGCTCAACGCCGCAATCACTCCGTCGACCTCCGCACGCACCGCCTCGAGGCCCTTCGACGTGTCGATCACGATGTCGGCGCGGGCGCGTTTTTCGGCGTCCGGCAGCTGGCGGGAGAGGATGGCGGCGAGCATCACCTCCGTCATGCCCGGCCGCGCCAGGACGCGGGCGCGCTGTACATCGAGGGGCGCCGAGACGACGAGGACGCGGTCGACGCGGCTCATAGCGCCGGTTTCGAAGAGGAGCGGAATGTCGAGGACGGCGAGCGTCGCGCCGGAAGCCCTGGCCGCGGCGAGGAAGGCCTCCTCCTCCTCGCGCACCATCGGATGGATCACTGCCTCCAGCATCGCCATCGCCTGGGGGTGGTCGAGGACGCGGAGGGCGAGCGCGGCGCGGTCGACCGTGCCGTCCCTCACCGTTCCCGGAAAGAGCGCTTCGACGGCCGGCGCGGCACGTCCGGCATAGAGAGCATGGACCGACGCATCGGCGGAATGAACGGGGATGCCGGCATCTGCGAACATCGCCGCTGTCGTCGACTTGCCCATACCGATCGATCCGGTGATGCCGAGCACGATCATGGAAGCGGCTTCGCCATGCCAAAGCCAGCGAACATGCCGCCGTTATCGGTCAAAGCCCGCTCTCGATGTCGCGCACGAGCTTGGCGCGTAGGGCCTCGCCGACCGTGGGGCGCTGCCCGAACCAGCGCTCGAAGCCGGGCACCGCCTGATGGAGCAGCATGCCGAGACCGTCGGCGGTCCTCAGCCCCCGCGCCTCGGCGGCGCGAAGGGTGGGCGTCGCGAGCGGCACGTAGACGATG
>JACMIV010000105.1 GCA_014380965.1 Rhizobiaceae bacterium
CTCACCGCCGTCACATTGGCCTGCCTCACGATCTACGACATGGCCAAGGCCGTCGATCGCGGCATGGAGATAACCGGCGTGCGCCTTCTCGAGAAGTCCGGCGGGCGCTCTGGCGACTGGGCTGCAACGCCATGAGGACGCGATGAGCCTCATCTCGGTCGACGACGCCGTCCGGCTGGTGATGGTGGACGCTGCTCCCGTTTCGGCGACCGAGGCCGTCGCTCTCCGCAATGCCCGCGACAGGATCCTTGCGGCCGATCTATACGCCGAACGCACCCAGCCGGGCTTCGACGCCTCGGCCATGGATGGCTACGCGGTGCGCGCCACAGACGCTGCCCCACCGTTCGCGCCGCTTCGGCTCGTCGGAGAAGCTGCGGCGGGCCACGCCTTCGGCGGCAGGCTCGCGGAGGGCGAAGCGGTGCGGATATTTACCGGCGCTCCGGTTCCAGAGGGCGCCGACGCCATCCTCATCCAGGAGAATGCCGAGCGCAGTGGACCGTACCGCGTCCGGCCCTCGGAGGCCGTCGCGGCCGGTCGTCATATCCGCAGGGCCGGCGCTGATTTTTCAGCCGGCGAACGATTGCTGTCTGCCGGAATGCGGCTGTCGAGCGGCGCGCTCGCGCTCGCGGCAAGCGGCGGACATCCGATGCTTTCCGTTCTCAGGCGTCCAAGGGTCGCGATCCTTGCCACAGGCGACGAACTCGTGCTGCCGGGCGAGCCGGTAGGCCCGTCGCAGATCGTCGCCTCGAACACCTTTGGCGTCGGCGCTCTGGTGGAATCTGCGGGCGGCGAGGTGCTCGACTGCGCCATTGCGCCGGACGACGAGGCTGCGATCGCAGACCACCTCGACCGCGCCGTTGCGCGAGGCGTCGACGTCTTCGTCACCATCGGCGGCGCCTCGGTCGGCGACCACGACCTCGTCGGCAAGGTGTTCGCCGATAAAGGCGTCGCGCTCGATTTCTGGAAGGTCGCGATGCGGCCGGGCAAGCCGCTGATGGCCGGTCGCATCGGGGCGACGCGGGTGATCGGACTGCCCGGCAATCCCGCTTCCAGCATGGTGGCCGCGACGCTCTTCCTGCGCCCGCTCGTGGAGGCGCTCGCTGGCCGGCCTCGCCGCCCAGACTATCGCTCCGGCATCCTTGGTCGCGACATGTCGGCAAACGAGGACCGCGCCGATTTCGTACGCGCAAGCCTCGACGATTCGCAAGGTGGGATACCTGTCGTCACTCCGTTCGACCGCCAGGACTCCTCGCTGCTTTCGATCTACGCCCAAGCAAACGCGCTTCTCCTGCGCCCGCCGCATGCAGGACCCGCAAAAGCAGGAGATGCGTGCCTTTTTGTTGGTCTGGATTGACGAACCGGCCGGCGCGCCCCTTGCGGAACACAACTAGAACAGATAACTTTGTTCAGGTTTTGTTTTAACGAGGATTACAGGAATGCTGACGCGTAAGCAGCACGATCTTCTGATGTTCATCCACGGGCGGCTTCAGGAGCTCGGTGTTCCTCCTTCCTTCGACGAAATGAAGGATGCGCTGGAGCTGAGGTCGAAGTCGGGCATTCATCGCCTCATCACCGCACTCGAGGAACGCGGCTTCATCCGGCGTCTGCCGAATCGGGCAAGGGCGCTGGAAATCCTGAAACTGCCGGAGTCGGTGTCGCAGGCGCCGAAAGGACGGGCGGGCTTTACGCCGAGCGTTATCGAGGGCTCGCGCGACAGTCGGGAGGCCGGCGTCTCCGCCATCGACTCGTTGCAGAAGCGGCCGCGCGTGGTTTCCGACGAGTCCCATGTGGTCGGCATCCCCATGATGGGCCGCATTGCGGCGGGCGTTCCGATCTCGGCGATCCAGACGAACACGCACCAGATCTTCGTCCCCCCGGACATGCTCGGCGGCGGCGAGCATTTCGCGCTGGAGGTGAAGGGCGATTCGATGGTCGAGGCCGGCATCCTCGACGGCGACACGGTTCTGATCCGCAAGGCGGACACCGCGACCGCCGGCGAGATCGTCGTTGCGCTTGTCGACGACGAGGAGGCGACGCTGAAGCGCTTCCGCCGGCGCGGCGACACGATCGCGCTGGAGGCGGCGAATCCGGCCTACGAGACGCGTATCTTCGGGTCCGACAGAGTGAAGGTTCAGGGCAAGCTCGTCGGTCTCATCCGCAAGTACTGATCGGATGTCCTGGCCAACGCGGGAGCTTGGGTCAGGCTGCGTGTGTACGTGTCTATTCAGTCTCTGGCGGCGTCAGGGTTGGTTTGGGCTCGGGCGGCTGGCGGGCCTTCCTCGGTCGAGCGACTCCAGACCTCGGGCCAGGGCGCTTGACGATGGCGGGTCCACTCCAGCCGGGCATTCTCGATCGACCGGGCGACGTGTCGGCCAGCGCCCTGAGGGTCTTTCGAGATCGCTAGCGAGCCTGTGCGGCGCAGAGTGCGCAGCGTCACGAGGGTTGCGCCGGAGCGGCAGGTTTCGAGGCGGATGGCACGGGCAATGATCGCGACGTCTGCTTCGTCGCAGGCGCGGCCGGTTTCGCGGAAGTCGTCGGTCCAGGCAACGGTGAGACCGCGTCGGGTGGTGGCGGTGCAATAGCGCATCTCCGGTCGCCGCCTGAGGGGTGCGGAGTTTGCTGTTTTCGAGGGATCGGTGCCTCCGGTGGTGGCCGCGATGGTCGAGGGGTCTGCCGCAGGGATGGAGCGGCAGGTGAAGGCCTTGGTCGGCGAAGCTTCCGTTTTGGCCGAACCGTCGGCGCCGTTTGGAGGGAAGGCCCGTTGCCACTGCGAGAAGACGAAGTCGTTCGGGCGCGTGCGCAGTGGGACGAGAGTGCCTGAAGCGTCGATAAGGGCGACTTCCTTGCCATCCTCGAAGACGAGGAGTTCGGGCCGCTCGCCACGCTCCGGCGATAGCGCAAGACCGACTGCTGCTATCGGCAGCGCCGCCCAGCGCAGACCGCTCGAGAGGAAGGCGGCGAGCACGAGCGCGGTCGACAGAAAGGCGAGTCCTGTCGCCGTGACGAGACCGGTCGGCGTGTCCGAAAGACGATCATGCACGGCATGTGCGATCTCGAAGACCAGCGTCAGGCCGTAGCCCATGAGGACGAGGAACGGTTCGTCGAGCCCGAACGGCATGAGGAGCATCGCGATGAGGGCGAGCGGCATGATCCAGACGGAGAAGAGCGGCATCGCCAGAAGGTTCGCGATGAGCCCGAATGGCTGGATGCGCTGAAAATGATAGGCCGAATAGGGTGCGGTCGCCGTCCCCGCGATGAGCGACGTCGCCGCGAGCCCCGCCAGGAACAGCAGCGCGGCGACGACCGGGCTGCGCCCGCCCTGCGCGTTGTTCGCGGTGTCTCGTCGTCGTGCATAGACGCCATAAGCGCCGAGGAGAGCCGCGGTCGCGGCGAAGGACATCTGGAAGCTCGCGGTCGTCAGCGCATGCGGCGAGAGCGCAAGGACCACCATCGCGGCGATGGCGAGATTGCGGAGCGTCAGGGCCGGCCGGTCGAAGAGAACGGCGAGGAGGACGATGGAGAGCATGATGTAGGAGCGGTCGGTGGCGACGTTGCCGCCGGAGATGGCGAGGTAAAAGGTTGCGACGCCGAGCGCAGCGAAAGCTGCCCATTTCTTGATCGGCAGCACGAGCGCACACCACGGAAAGGCGGCGAGGAGAGCCCGGACCGAAATCATCGCAAAGCCCGCGACCAGCGCCATGTGGAGGCCGGAGATGGACAGGACGTGGGAGAGCCCCGTCGTCTGGAGCCAGGTGTCGATCTCGTCCGGGATGCCCGCACGGTCGCCCATGATGAGCGCCGCGGCGACTGCGCCCTCCGGCCCGCCGATCGCCTCGCGGATCCGCTCGCCGATGGAGAGCCGGAGTGCCGCGAAGCGGTCGGTGATCGTTGGCTTGCCGGAGGCGTCTCCCGCTTGGGGCGGTGGTTCCGGCGCTCCGAGGCCGAAACCGTAGGCTCCGAGCCCTTGGAAGTGACTTCCGAAGGAAAAGTCGTAGGCGCCGGGAAAGGCGGGCCCAGAGGGAGGGCGCAGCCGGACGAGCCCTCGATACGTCTCGCCGATCTCCAGCGGCTCGTGGCGGCTCGAGACGAGGATGCGTGCCTTGTCCGGCGGCCTGGAGAGGACGGGCCGATCGGTGCGCGCGATCGTGACGGTGTAGCGGATGCGGCCGCGATCGTCCGTGTCCCGCCAGGTGACGCGCCCCTCGATCCGCACGGTCGCCTCGCCGGCGAAGATCACGGTCTGGACGCGCGCAAGTTCTGCAGCCGACAGGGCCGCTCCGGCGCCGACGAACCCGGCGAGGAGGAACGCAGGCCCCGCCCATGCGGCCTCCCTCAGACGCAGCGCCATCATCAGGAGAAGTGCCGATGCTGCGCCGGCAAACACGGTCGACGGTCGCCATTCGGCCGCGTAGACGAGCGCTATGCCGATCATCAGCCCTGCCGGAGCGATGAAGAAGCCGGTTCTCGCCTCCGTTTCGATGACGGTCTGCCGATGCAGCCAGCCTGCCAGCCCGGCGAGGGAAACGTCGCTCAACGCCGCCGCAACAGCCTGCGCGCGACCCTGAGCCAATGCCGAAGCGGCGCCGCGCCGCGACATCAGCCGCCCGCCGAGTTTTCCGTCGTCATCGCGGCCCGACGCGCTCATTCTCGACCGTTCCGTTCGTCCGGCGCCCCGTCGCGTGTCCTGTACAGCGCCGCCGCCGAGCCGGACGCCGCGCCTTGTCACGCGATCGCCCTATGCTACACAGCCCGCACTGAAACGGGGCCGAAAAACATCGGCTTCGGCCGCCAGACATCGGAGCCTCTATGACGACCAGCGTCGTGACCCGCTTTGCACCCTCGCCGACCGGTTTTCTCCACATCGGCGGCGCGCGCACGGCGCTTTTCAACTGGCTCTATGCACGCCGCATGGGCGGCAAGATGCTGCTGCGGATCGAGGACACCGACCGAGAGCGCTCCAGCGAGGCGGCGGTGACGGCCATCATCGAAGGCCTGTCCTGGCTTGGCCTCGAGGCGGACGAGCCGCCGGTGTCGCAGTTCGAGCGCGCCGCCCGACACCGCGCGGTCGCAGAGGAACTTCTCGCCGCCGGTAAGGCATACCGCTGCTATGCAAGCCAAGCCGAGCTCGAGGCGATGCGCGAGACGGCCCGTGCCGAGAAGCGGCCGCCGCGCTACGATGGGCGCTGGCGCGATCGTGATCCGGCTGAGGCACCGGAGGGGATCGATCCGGTGATCCGGCTGAAGGCGCCGCAGGAGGGCGAGACGATCGTCAACGACCGAGTCCAGGGCGAGGTCCGCTTCCCGAACCGGGATCTCGACGATTTCGTGCTGCTGCGCTCGGACGCCTCGCCGACCTACATGCATGCGGTCGTCGTCGACGATCACGACATGGGCGTCACCCACATCATCCGCGGCGACGACCACCTCACCAATGCCGGACGCCAGACGCTGATCTATCAGGCGAGGGGTTGGGAGGTGCCGGTCATGGCGCACATCCCGCTGATCCATGGCGAGGACGGCGCAAAGCTCTCCAAGCGACATGGCGCGCTCGGCGTCGACGCTTATCGCGCGATGGGCTATCTGCCGGAGGGCCTCCTCAACTATCTCGTCCGGCTCGGCTGGAGCCATGGCGACGACGAGATCATGGCGATCGCGGAGATGATCGCATGGTTCGACATCGACGACGTCAACAAAGGCGCCGCTCGCTTCGACTTCAAGAAGCTCGATGCGATCAACGGGCATCACCTTCGCGCGGCGGACGATGATCGGCTGGTCGACCTACTCCTCGCCGAGCGCGACCACCTTCCGAACGGTGACCTCTTGAAGCGGAAGTCCGAGCCGGAGACGCGGCGGCTTCTCGCCGCCGCGATGCCGGGCCTGAAGGAGCGGGCCAAGACGCTGGCCGAACTCTGCGAGTCCACCGCTTATCTCTTTGCCGACCGGCCGCTGGGAATGGAGGAGAAGGCCGAGGGGATACTTGCCGACGGTGGACGCGCAATCCTCTCCGACCTCGTGCCGCGCCTCGCGGCTGCCAGCGAGTGGACACCCTCCGCTCTCGAGGAGGCGGTGCGGGTCTACGCCGAGGAGAGCGGTCTGAAACTCGGCAAGGCTGCCCAGCCGTTGCGCGCGGCGCTCACCGGCAAGGCCACCTCGCCCGGGGTCTTCGACGTGCTCGCGGTGCTCGGGCGGGAGGAGTCGCTGGCTCGCATTGGCGATCAGTCGATCTGATCAATTCGCGAGCAGCACCCGCTTCTTTGCAGCGCAATATGTTCGTCTGATACGCAACTTGTTCGCATCGGATCTTTGGAGTACGCAGGGTGTCGATAGCAGTGTGCGCTGCAAAAGGCCCTGCCTCGCGCGGCTTTCGAAGAAGGGGATACGCATGACGAAACACGCAGCGACCATGGCGGTGGGTGACAAGAACGCGAACCTCGAGATGCGGAGCGGCACGATCGGCCCGGACGTCGTCGACATCACATCTCTTTACAAGGATACCGGCGTCTTCACTTACGATCCCGGCTTTTCCTCGACCGCGTCCTGCGAGTCCAAGATCACCTTCATCGACGGCGACGAGGGCGTGCTTCTGCACCGCGGATACCCGATCGACCAGCTCGCCGAGCATGGGGACTTCCTGGAGACCTGTTATCTCCTCTTTTACGGCGAGCTTCCGACAGCGCGCGAAAAGTCCGATTTCGTCTACCGCGTCACCCATCACACGATGGTCCACGAGCAGATGTCGCGTTTTTACTCCGGCTTCCGCCGCGATGCGCATCCGATGGCCGTCATGGTTGGCTCCGTCGGCGCGCTTTCGGCCTTCTATCACGACTCGACGGACATCGCCGATCCGCAGCAGCGGATGATCGCCTCGATCCGCCTCATTGCGAAGACGCCGACGCTCGCCGCCATGGCCTACAAGTATCACATCGGCCAGCCCTTCGTTTATCCTCGCAACGACCTCACCTATGCCGAGAACTTTCTCCATATGTGCTTCGCGGTTCCCTGCGAGCCCTACAAGATCAACCCGATCCTGGCGCGTGCCATGGATCGGATCTTTATTCTCCATGCCGATCACGAGCAGAACGCGTCCACATCCACGGTCCGTCTCGCCGGCTCGTCGGGCGCCAATCCCTTCGCCTGCGTCGCCGCGGGCATCGCCTGTCTCTGGGGTCCTGCGCATGGCGGCGCGAACGAGGCGGCGCTGAATATGCTGATGGAGATCGGCACCAAGGATCGCATCCCGGAATTCATCGCCAAGGCCAAGGATAAGAACGATCCC
>JACMIV010000106.1 GCA_014380965.1 Rhizobiaceae bacterium
GACGAAGACCATGTCGGGCGCCTCGGCGAGGACGTCGGAGCCCTCCGCGTAGAGGTTGTAGCGGATTTCGACGCCGAGGCGGTCGAGCTCGGCGAGCCGCCAGTCGACGATGCCGGCGAGCTCCCGACGGCGGGGAACACGCGCGGCGAGGCTCACCTGACCGCCGGCCGAGCCGCTCGCCTCGAAGACGGTGACGCGGTGGCCGCGTTCGGCGGAGACGCGGGCTGCTTCGAGCCCTGCCGGACCCGCGCCGACGACGACGACACGCTTCGCCGGGCCGCTTGAGCGCTCGATCAGTTGCGGCATGGTCGCCTCGCGGCCCGTCGCGGCGTTGTGGATGCAGAGTGCGCCGCCGCCCTCGTAGATCCGGTCGAGGCAGTAGGTCGCGCCGACGCAGGGGCGGATCTCGTGCTCGCGGCCCGTCATGATCTTCCGCACAATGTGCGGGTCGGCGATGTGGGCGCGGGTCATGCCGACCATGTCCAGCTTGCCTTCGGCGATGGCGTGGCGCGCGGTTGCGACGTCGTTGATCCGGGCGGCGTGGAAGACCGGGTACTTGGTGGCGGCGCGCACCTCGCCGGCGAAGTCGAGATGCGGCGAGGCGGGCATGCCCTGGATGGGGATGACGTCGACGAGATCCTTGTCGTGATCGAGATGACCGCGGATGACGTTGATGAAGTCGATCTTGCCGGAACCGACGAGCCGGCGAGCGATCTCGATTCCCTCCTGCTTCGGCAGGCCGATGTCCCAGGCCTCGTCCACCACCATGCGCGTGCCGACGATGAAGTCGGGGCCCACGGCCGCACGCACGGCGTCGACGATCATCCAGGTGAAGCGCAGCCGGTTGTCGAGCGAGCCGCCGTGCTCGTCCTCGCGCCGGTTGCTCGCGGGCGACCAGAAGCTGTCGAGGAGATGGGCGTAGGCCTCGATCTCGACACCGTCGAGACCGGCCGCCTGCATGCGCTGTGCGGCCGCGCCATAGTCGGCGGCGATGCGCTCCATGTCCCAGTCCTCCGCCGCCTTCGGAAAGGACCGGTGCGCCGGCTCGCGGATCGGGGAGGCGGACACCACCGGAAGCCAGTCGCCCTGATTGGCGCCGGTGCGTCGGCCGAGATGGGTGATCTGGATCATGACGGCACAACCGTGCTCGTGGCAGCCGTCGGCGATCGCGCGCATGTGCGGCACGATCTCGTCCTTGTAGGCGTGGAGATTGCCGAAGGCGGGCGGCGAATCCGGCGAGACGATCGCCGATCCCGCCGTCATCGTCATGGCGATCCCGCCCTTCGCCTTCTCCAGGTGATAGAGCCGGTAGCGCTCCTTCGGCATCCCCTCCTCGGAATAGGAGGGCTCGTGTGCCGTCGAGAGGATGCGGTTCTTCAGCGTGAGATGTCGAAGCTGGAAAGGCTGGAGCAGGGGATCGTTCGAGACGGACATCAGTTCACCGCGTGATTGGGGCCGGCCCCATCATGCGCCAAGCCTCGGTGAGCGTCGATCGGAACGAGACGGATCGTGATCGTTCTGCGACAGGGACGCCGTCTTCGGGCGCAGTATCCGCCTCCGCATCGACAGTCCGCCGCACACGGGAAGGGCCGGCTGACGCATGCCTCAACGACGGCGATCCCCCTTCCTTGTATTACAACCCATTTACGAAATTTTATATCTGAGTGGTCATTTTCAAGGAGGTTAAATCTTGCGCTCGAAGCATCACGTGCCCGCGGCACAGAGTTGAGGACCCATCGATGATCCGCTTTTTCCAGACCGATGACCGTCACGTTCTGAATGCCCTTGGAAAATCGCTTGCGGTCATCGAGTTCGAGCCGACCGGTCGGATCATCAAAGCGAACTCGAATTTCTGCGCCCTGATGGGATACTCGACAGAGGAGATCGTCGGGCAACATCATTCGATGTTCGCCGAGCCTGCCTTCGTGCAATCGTCCGACTACAAGGCCTTATGGGCGACGCTCGGCCGCGGAGAATTCGTGTCGCACGAGTTCAAGCGTATCGCGAAGGGCGGTCGCGAGGTGTTCATCCAGGCTTCCTACAATCCCATCCTCAGCGCGAGCGGCAAGGTCTACAAGGTCGTCAAGTTCGCCTCCGACATCACCGCGACAAAGCTCTCGGCAATCGGAAACGCCGGCATGCTCGACGCCATCTCCCGCGCGCAGGCAGTGATCGAATTCACGGTGAGCGGCGAGATCGTCACCGCGAACGCCAACTTCCTGGACGCCCTCGGCTACCAGCTGTCCGAGGTGGCCGGACGACATCACCGACTGTTCGTCGATCCGGCGGAAGCCCAGTCCGCCGCCTATGAGGAGTTCTGGGCCAAGCTGCGCCGCGGTGAATTCATCGCCGACGAGTTCCGCCGGGTCGGCAAAGGCGGCCGCGACGTCTATATCCAGGCGTCCTACAATCCCATCTTCGACTTCAGCGGCCAAGTCGTGAAGATCGTCAAGTTCGCGACCGATGTCACGGGACGCGTACTCGCCGTGCGCCGACTCGGCAGCGCGCTAGGCGATCTTGCCAAGGGCGACCTCGTGCAACGCATCGCAGAGCCCTTCATTGCGGCACTCGATCCGATCCGAGTGAGCTTCAACGACTCGCTGGACACGCTGCAGGACGCGATGGTCTCCGTCAACGTCAATGCCGAAGCCATCCGCACAGGGGCAGAGCAGATGCGGATCGCCGCGGACGACCTCGCGCGGCGTACGGAACAGCAGGCCGCCGCGTTGGAGGAAACCTCGGCCGCCGTCGCGGAGATCAACGGGACGGTCAAGCAGTCGAGCAAGGGGGCCGAGGAGGCGGGACACATCGTCGGCAGGACCAAGCAGGATGCCGAGCGGTCCGGTGCAGTCGTCGCCAAGGCGATCGAGGCCATGAGCCTCATCGAGAAGTCCTCCGATGAGATCGGCAAGATCATCGGCGTGATCGACGAGATCGCGTTCCAGACCAACCTTCTCGCCTTGAATGCCGGCGTGGAAGCCGCGAGGGCAGGCGAAGCCGGCCGCGGTTTCGCAGTCGTCGCACAGGAGGTCCGCGGGCTCGCCCAGCGTTCTGCACAGGCCGCCAAGGAGATCAAGGAGCTGATCTCGACGTCGCGCGGCCAGGTCGAGCAGGGTGTCGACCTCGTTGGCGAGACCGGCCGGGCGCTGGAGGAGATCGTCGTCAAGGTCGCCGAGATCAACGTGCATGTCTCCGGCATCGTCGAATCCGCCCGCTCTCAGGCTGTGGGCCTTTCAGAGATCAATGTCGCGATCTCGACGCTCGACAAGAACACGCAGCAGAACGCCGCCATGGTCGAGGAATCGACCGCTGCCATCAGCGAGCTGGCGTCGGAGGCCCATGCCCTCAACGAATTGCTCCAGGCCTTCAGCATCGGCGACACACGATCCGCCCCGGCGTCGATGAGCCGCCACGGCGGATCGCCTGCCCGCGAGCTGACCGGGCGGGTGGTCGAAGCCTTCGGGCGCACCGCGACCTCGGGACGCTGAGCGGAAGCCGTCGACGGAGCCGGTCCGAGAGCGGACGTCTCCGTTACCGTTCGGCGGAGCTACCGGGTGCCCATCTGCTCAAGCAGCGCCGAGAAGTCGCGGCCTCGGCCGCCCGCCGCGTCGAAGGCCTCGAAGATCGCCCGCGCATGCTCGCCGAGCGCCGCATTCGCCCCGCTCGCCTTTGCGGCCTCGGCCGCCAATGTCAGGTCCTTCAGCATCAGCTCGGTGGCAAAGCCCGGCCTGTAACCGTTGTCGGCTGGCGTCTTCGGGCCGATGCCGGGGGCCGGGCAATAGGTGTTGAGCGCCCAGCACGAGCCCGACGAGGTCGAGGCGACGTCGAACATCGCCTGACGGGAGAGGCCGAGCGAATCCGCGAGATGGAAGCCCTCGCAGACCGCCACCATGGAAATGCCGAGGATCATGTTGTTGCAGATCTTCGCCGCCTGACCGGCGCCCGCCGAGCCGCAATGGACCGCCTTCGAGCCCATGACCTCGAAGAGCGGACGGCCGAGCTCGAACGCGCCCTCCGCGCCGCCCACCATGAAGGTGAGCGTTCCCGCCGCAGCGCCGCCGGTGCCGCCCGAGACGGGGGCATCGAGCGCGATGAGGTCGGCGTCCATGGCGAGATCGTGGACCGCGCGCGCGCTTTCGACATCGATCGTCGAGCAGTCGATCAGCAGCGCGCCGGGTCGGGCGAGGGCGACGATCTCGGCGTGGACAGCGCGCACGATCGCGCCGTTCGGCAGCATGGTGAGGATCGCCTCCGCGTCCGTCACCGCGTCCGCCAGCGAGGCGGCCGCGACGACGGCCTCGAC
>JACMIV010000107.1 GCA_014380965.1 Rhizobiaceae bacterium
GCGCCGCCATCCAGTTGACGTTGCCGCGCAGCGTGTTGATCTCGCCGTTGTGGGCGACCATCCGGTAGGGATGCGCCAGCTTCCAGGACGGGAACGTATTGGTCGAGAAGCGCTGGTGGACGAGTGCGAGCGCGCTCTCGAAGCGCTCGTCCTTCAGATCCTTATAGTAGGCGCCGAGCTGGTAGGCGAGAAACATGCCCTTGTAGACGATGGTGCGCGCCGACATCGAGACGACGTAGAATGCGAAGTCCTGACCGCCTGCTGCGGTGAAGACGCGGTTCGAGACGACCTTGCGGATGATGTAGAGCTTGCGCTCGAAATCGTCGTCGCTTGCGACAGCCGCGGCGCGGCCGACGAAGATCTGGCGGTGGACGGGCTCGGTTGCCGCGATCTCGGGCGCCTTGGAGAGCGAGTCGTTTTCGACCGGCACGTCGCGCCAGCCGAGCACGACCTGCCCCTCCTCGTGAACGACCGACTCGAAGAGCGCTTCGAGCTGTGCCCTCGCCTCGGGCGCCTGCGGCATGAAGACCTGACCAACGCCGTAGTGGCCCGGCTCAGGCAAATCGACGCCCTGGGCCGCCATCTCCGCCTTGAAGAAGGCGTGCGGGAGTTGCACGAGCATGCCGGCGCCGTCGCCCATCAGCGGATCGGCCCCGACGGCGCCGCGATGCGTCAGATTTTCGAGGATCTGAAGACCCTTCACCACGATCGAATGCGACTTCTCGTTCTTCATATGCGCGATGAAGCCGACGCCGCAGCCGTCGTGCTCGTTGCGCGGATCGTAAAGTCCGATCTTGCCGGGATTGGTGCGGGGCTTCACGGCGGTCTCGAGCCCGCTTTCGAGGGAAGATGGAGTCATCGACATCGCTTCGTCTCCCGTGCCGGACATCCCAGGGAAGTCCCGTTGTCTTGAACTGAGCCTATCGCCAAGCGCGTAGCGAAGCGAGGGTCGCTTGGCCGCATGCTGGGGCAGCAAAATAAGGTTGCGAGCCTACTTGCATCGAGACGCGCGCAACTAAGGCAGCAATACTGACCTAATTATTTTCTTATGCCAGTGTGCGATGGGTTGCGCAAGAGTGATTGGCCGACGAAGAGGCTTCGATTAAAGCTCTGCCATCGAGGATGATAGCCTATGTCGGCAAAGGAGTTCGGCCATGGAATTCACGTTCGATATCGATGACGACATCCTCGCAAAGGCGAAAAGATTTTCGGGAATCGAGGATGAACGCGCACTGCTCAAGGCGGCGTTCACCGCACTCATCGAGCGCGAAGCGGCAAGACAACTTGCTCTTCTGGGAGGAACTGAGCCCGACCTGAAGCAGATTCCGAGGCGTCGCCCCCCGTCACACGCATGAAGTGAGCCCAATGGTCGTTGCGGATACGTCCGTCTGGATCGATCATCCGACCTCTACCGCCGAGAGCCTTCAAGCTCTCTTGAACGCAGGACGTATCCTGATGCATCCGTTCGTCGTCGGAGAGATCGCAGTCGGGAGCCTGCGCCAACGGCTTACGATTCTCGCTTTCTTGGGAGCTTTGCCGCGCGTGGATATCGTGCCCGACGACGACGTTATCGCGATGATCGAGCGGGAACGTCTCTTTTCCATTGGAATCGGTTACATCGACTGTCACCTCCTCGCTTCTGTATCCGGACGGCCCGGCACCTCTTTCTGGACCCGCGACAAGCGCCTTCGTCTGGCGGCCGACCGCCTCGGGCTTTCGGCTTCAACACCAACGCTCCATTGAATCCTCGCGCAGCTTGCCACCGCGCCCCTTCCCCGTTACGCCGCTCCCCATGATCTTCGCCTCCGACAACTGGTCCGGCCCGCATCCGGCCATCACCGCCGCCCTCGCCGAGAACGGCGCGGGCATGGCGGCCGCCTATGGCTCCTCCGCGCTCGACAAGGCCGTGGAACAGCGCTTCAACGAGGTCTTCGAACGCGAGGTGGCGGTGTTCTTCGTCGGCACCGGAACGGCGGCGAACTCGCTTTCCTTCGCGGCGGTCAACCGGCCGGGCGGCGTCGTCCTCTGCCACCGCGAGGCGCATGTCGTCGAGGACGAGTGCGGGGCACCGGAATTCTTCACCCATGGCGCGCGGATGGCGCCGATCGACGGGGCGAACGGGCTCATCGACCCATACAATCTGAAGCGCGAGCTGAAGCGCTTCAATCCCGACTTCGTCCATGCCGGGCAGCCGATGGCCGTGACCGTCAGCCAGCCGGGGGAAGCCGGCACGATCTATCCCACGGAGACGCTCGACGCGATCGCCGGCATCGCCCACGAGCACAACCTCTCGCTCCACATGGATGGGGCACGCTTCGCCAACGCGCTTGTCGCTACGAACCTCTCGCCGGCCGAGATGACCTGGAAGCGCGGCGTCGACATCCTGTCCTTCGGGGCGACGAAGAACGGCTGCTGGTGCGCCGAGGCGGTGATCTTCTTCGATCCCGACAAGGCGCGGCAGTTCCCCTATATCCGCAAGCGCGGCGCCCAGCTCTTTTCGAAGACGCGCTTCGTCGCGGCGCAGTTCATGGCCTATTTCGAGGACGGGCTCTGGCTCCAGCTCGCCGCCCATTCGAACGCGATGGCCGACCACCTGCGCGACGCGCTCGACGCGAGCACGCACGCCAAGCAGGCGTGGCCCACCCGCACGAACGAGGTCTTCGCCATCGTCGAAAAGGACATGGCCGAAAAGCTTCGCGCGAAGGGCGCCGTCTTCTACGACTGGAACCCGCCGCATTCCTCGCACGACCTTCTCGCCGAGAACGAGACGCTCGTGCGGCTTGTGGCAAGCTGGTCGACGACGGGAGAGGATGTCGAGCGTTTCGCGGACGCGATCGCCTGACCGCCAAACGGCGTCGGCATCAGGCTGAGACCACCAGCCCACGCTGCCTGTGGCCGGCCCAGAGATACCAGGCCACCGAGGAGAGGATCACCGCGCCTCCGACGATCGTCGGTGCCCCCGGATTTTCCGAAAAGGCGAGAAAGACCCAGAGCGGTCCGAGCACGATGTCGAGAAGCGCGATGAGGCCGGCCTCGCCGGACGGCACGCGCCGGCCGCCCGTCAGGAACAAGACATAGGCAAGTCCGGTACAGATCACGCCGAAGAGGGCGAGGATCGCAAGGTCGTAGGCCCCCGGAACGATGTCGGACATCAGCGGCAGGCAGACGAGGACGCACGCGAGCGCGCCGAGCGCGTTGACCTTCACCATCCCGAGCGCCGGATAGCGCCGGGCCATGACGAGAAGGGCGGCGAAGGAGGCCGTCATCAGGAACGCCGTCGCATTGCCGGCAAGGTCACCTGCTCCGGTCGAGAAACCGACCACGACGAGGACGCCGATCATCGCCACGAGGCTGGCGACGACCACCCGCCTCTCGGGCCGCTCGCCCATCCAGAGGAAGGCGATCCCTGCGGCCACGAACGGAACCGTCGCGTAGATGGAGAGGACGTTCGCCACCGAAGTCAGCTTCAGAGCGGCGATATAGCCCAGCATCGAGACTGCGGAGAAGAGAACGGCCAACCAGCCGACCCAGCCGAAGGCAGTCGAGGCGGGCGCCGAACCTGCGGTTCGACGCTGCCTCAGCAGGATGAGACCCAGCGCAGCGGCACCGAAGAGGGACCTCCAGCCGAGCGTCGTCCAGACGTCGAGGTCTATCAGGCGAACGAAGAAGCCGGCGGTGCTCCATAGAACCGTGGCGGCGGCGACGAAAAGAAGGCCGACGGTTCGCTCGCTCATCGGTCATCTCGCTTTTCCATTTAAGGCGCTCGTCCTGCCCTCGGCGTTTACCACGGCATCGAAGGCGCCGACGAGAGGGTGTCCTCGGTGCCGTCGCATCGCCTCACGACATCTCCGACACCTTTATCATGCATGGAAAAGGCGGCGCCCCTGAGAGCGCCGCCCGACATTGCCGATCATGTCGTTTGGATCAAGCCGCCGTCGCCTCGATCGACTTGGCGTTCTCGTTGCCGGCGGACGCGATCTCGATCTTGCGCGGCTTCATCGCCTCGGGAATGACGCGGACGAGATCGATGTGGAGGAGACCGTTCTTGAGGCTGGCGCCCTTCACCTCGACATGGTCGGCGAGCTGGAAACGCCGCTCGAAGGCGCGGCCGGCGATGCCGCGATAGAGGGTTTCGGTTTCACCCACTGCCTTCTCGTCAGCCTTCTCGCCCTTGACGGTGAGGACGGTCTCGCGGGACTCGATCTGAAGATCGCCTTCACCGAAGCCCGCGACAGCCATGGTGATGCGGTAGGCGCTCTCGCCGGTGCGCTCGATGTTGTAAGGCGGATAGGTCTCGCCCGCGCTCGGCTGGGCCATCTGGTCGAGCTTCTGGAACAGGCGGTCGAAGCCGACGGTGGAGCGATAGAGGGGAGCAAAGTCGATGGCACGCATGATGAGTTCTCCATAGGAAGCAACTGTGGTGCATGGCGCGGGCCACGGGCTCCCATCACGGCGAACCCTCCCGGCCAATGGCCCCTTGCGGCGGCCACATCATCGAAATGGGAGACCGGTTTTTGCGGTTCAAGAACCCGTCAGTGCCACTAGCCTAAAAAATCGATGATCGATTTCGCCTCTTTCACGGTTGCGATCGCAGCGTTTTGTCTTCCGCGTCTTCGGCTCGCCCGAGAAGCGAGATGGATTAACGACATCGCCTCGCTGGCGGCGTCCGTCGAATGAATGCCCGATGAACGCCGCCTTCCGTTTCCGTTCAGTCCGAGGGTGCCACAATCCTCTCATGGTTCGGGAGACACGGGCCGGTTCGGAGAGCGACGATGACGAAGTCGATCCTTGCAGCTTTGTCCGCGATCCTCGCGTTGACGGCCCTCTCAGGGCAGGCGGCCGCGGGTCCTCGTTTCGCAGACGATCGCGATGGCACCGGAATCGTCCTCGTCGACGGGCACTACGGACGCGGCGGACATCGCGGCGGACGGGGCGACGACGTCTATGCCGATCTTCTTCCGGAAGGACGCATCGTGCGCAGACTGATCCGGCAGGGATTCGTATCGATCGAGGACATTCGCCTGCGCCGCGACCGCTACATCGTCGAGGCCGTACGGCCGA
>JACMIV010000108.1 GCA_014380965.1 Rhizobiaceae bacterium
CGCGCAACTTCGAATACGTCAACGCGGCCCGCGCCCTCGGCGTCGGCGACCTCACGATCATGGTCCGCCACCTCCTGCCGAACGCGATGGTGGCGACGCTGACCTTTCTGCCCTTCATCCTCAACGGCTCGATCACGACGCTGACCTCGCTCGACTTCCTCGGCTTCGGCCTGCCGCCGGGCTCTCCCTCGCTCGGCGAACTGCTTGCCCAGGGCAAGAACAACCTCCAGGCTCCCTGGCTCGGAATCTCGGGCTTCGTGGTACTGTCCCTCATGCTCTCGCTGCTGGTGTTCATCGGCGAGGCGGTGCGCGACGCGTTCGATCCGAGGAAGAGCTTCAGGTGAGGTGGACCAATGAGCACTTTGAAAAAGACGATTGTGGAGCATGTGTGCTCGTCCGATCTGCCGGACCGGTTCCGGGGAAATATCGAGCCGGGTACGCCCGTGACGGTGATCGTTCTCGCCGAAGACGATCGGATGTCGGACGAGGCGCCGCGCTATCTGCGCTAGTGGGGCGCTGCAAGCCACCTCGGCACCACGACCGACGAGTCCGTTGCCCGCATCCGCGCACTTCGGGACGAATGGGATTGATGGTCGAACTGATCTACATCGACTCCAATGTCGTGATCGACTTCATCGAGAAGGATGACAGGAACCTGGCGATCCTCTTTGCGGAGGCAGAAGACGGCGTGCATCGACTGATGACGAGCGAACTCACACTCGCAGGGGTCCTCGTACAGCCGTTGCAGCGGAAAGACGTTTTGCGGATCGAACTATTCGAGACGCTGTTGGCCGATCGGAAATTGATCGAGACCTACGCCATCAATCGAAAAATTTTGCGGAGATCGGCTGAACTCAGGGCAACTCTTGGGGGAAAGACGCCGGACAGCATTCATGTTGCTACGGCTATTGCGGCCGACTGCAGCGTGATCGTTTCATCCGACCGACGCCTCAAGGTGCCCGAACCCCTTCAACGCTTGTCGTCCGCAGATCTGCAGGGTCGTTCGGGGGCCTCTCCTTGAGCCACGTTCATTCGAATGCTCGTCACTCCGGGCATCATCACGACCACCACGGCGCCGCGAGCGAACGGCGCATCCTCTTCGCCGCCGTCCTCATCGGCGGGTTCATGCTGGCCGAGATCGCCGGCGGCCTCATTTCCGGATCGCTGGCGCTGCTGGCCGATGCCGGGCACATGTTCGTCGATTTCGCGGGCCTCGCGCTCGCCCTCTTCGCGATCCGCCTGTCGCGCCGGCCGGCCGACGCGAGGCGCACCTACGGCTGCGACCGCTTCCAGATCCTCGTCGCCTATTCGAACGGCCTCGTCCTCTTCGGCGTCGCGGGTCTCATCATCGTCGAGGCCTGGAAGCGCCTGTTCGATCCCGTTGCGATCCTCGGCGGGCCGATGCTGGCCGTCGCGGTCGGCGGCCTCCTCGTCAACATCGCGGCCTTTGCGGTCCTCCATGGCGGTGACCGCGAGGACGTCAACATGCGCGGCGCGTTGTTCCACGTGATGGGCGATCTCCTCCGCTCGCTCGCCGCGATCGCCGCCTCGCTCGTCATCCTCGGCTTTGGCTGGACGCCGATCGATCCGATCCTGTCGGTCCTCGTCGCCGTGCTCATCCTCGGCAATGCCGGCAAGCGCGTGCGCGATGCCGGCCACATTCTGCTTGAAGGCGCGCCGGCGGACATCGACGCCGGGACGATGGGCGAAAGGCTTCGCGGCGGCATCGATGGGCTTGTCGATATCCATCACGTCCACGCCTGCGCCATCACGCCGAAGCGCCGAGCCGCGACGCTGCATGCCCGGATCGCGGAGACGGCCGATGCCGTCGCCGTCGTCCGGTCGATCAAGCAGGCTTTGGCGTCAGAATTCGGCATCGATCATGCGACCGTCGAGATCGAATACGCGGCCTGCGCAAACGCAGCGATCGAGAAAGGTCGTGGACACGATCACCCTCATGGCGGCGACAAAGGCAGCTCCCGTGGCCAAGCATCCCGCGGGGCATGCCTCGGCGCCCGGCCGTCTCTGACACAGGCCGCACCCATACCGACGACAGGAGCCTTTGCATGAGCTGGACCGCCACAGCGAGGCACCGCGCGGCCAAGACATCGGCCGCGACGCTTCTCTCCGTCCGCGACCTTCAGGTCGCGTTCCACCAGAACGGCGTGACGACGTTGGCGGTCAAGGGCATCTCCTTCGACATCGCGCCGGGCGAGACGGTGGCGCTCGTCGGCGAGAGCGGATCGGGCAAGTCAGTCTCGGCACTGTCGATCCTGAAGCTCCTCCCCTACCCCTCCGCGAGCCATCCGGGCGGCGCCGTTCTCTATCGCGGCGAGAACCTCATCGACGACGACGATCGGGATCTGCGGAAGGTCCGCGGCAACAAGATCTCGATGATCTTCCAGGAGCCGATGTCCTCGCTGAACCCGCTGCACACGATCGAGCGGCAGGTCGGCGAGGTCCTGAAGATCCATCGCGGCGTCTCCGACAGGGAGGCGAACGCAAGGACGCTCGAACTCCTGCACCAGGTCGGCATACGCGAGCCGGAAAAGCGGCTCCAAGCCTATCCGCACCAGCTCTCCGGCGGCCAGCGCCAGCGCGTGATGATCGCAATGGCGCTCGCCAACGAGCCGGACCTCCTCATCGCCGACGAGCCCACGACGGCCCTCGACGTGACGGTCCAGGCGCAGATCCTCGAACTCCTGAAGGTGCAGCAGCAAAAGCGCGGCATGGCGATGCTGTTCATCACGCATGATCTCGGGATCGTGCGAAAGATCGCCGACCGGGTTTGCGTCATGCACCGCGGTGAGATCGTCGAGACCGGACCGACCGAGACGATCTTCAAGAGCCCCCAGCATTCCTACACCCGCCATCTCCTCGCCGCCGAGCCGAAGGGGGCGCCGCCGCCGGCGAACCTCAACGCGCCGGTCGTCATGGAGGCGAAGGGCGTCAAGGTCTGGTTTCCCATCAAGACGGGCTTCTTTCGCAGGACGAGCGACCACATCAAGGCCGTCGACGGCGTCGACATCACGCTGCGGGCCGGCCAGACCATCGGCGTCGTCGGCGAATCCGGCTCCGGCAAGACGACACTCGGCCTCGCGATCTGCCGGATGATCTCGTCGAAGGGCGAGATTGCCTTCGAGGGGGAGCGTATCGACCAGCGCTCCTTCAAAGCGATGCGTGC
>JACMIV010000109.1 GCA_014380965.1 Rhizobiaceae bacterium
AAGCCGCGGATGTTGCAGGCCAGGCTGCGCAGGATGCGGGACTTGGTCGAACGTCCGCGCGGGTCCATACTGTCGCCAAGCGTCCTACGGGGCGCATGTGACAGTTTGAAAGGCCCGATCATGAGCAATGCCGTCCAGCTTCATCAGACGAGACCCGACAAACCTGCCGTTTTCGACTGGGCGGACCCTTTTCTCATCGCCGACCAGCTGAGCGAAGACGAGCGGATGATCGCCGAGAGCGCTGCGGCCTATGCCGAGGAGAAGCTGCGGCCACGCATCGTGGCAGCCTACCGCGACGAGACGTTCGACCGCTCGATCTTCAACGAAATGGGCGAGCTCGGGCTTCTCGGGCTGACGCTTCCGGAGGACTACGGCTGTGCGGGGGCGTCCTACGTCTCCTATGGCCTCGTCGCTCGCGCCGTGGAACGCGTCGATTCCGGCTACCGCTCGATGATGTCGGTGCAGTCGTCCCTCGTCATGTATCCGATCTACGCTTACGGAGACGAAACGCAGCGCCGGAAATATCTGCCGAAGCTTGCTTCCGGAGAGTTCGTCGGCTGTTTCGGCCTCACCGAGCCAGACGCGGGTTCCGATCCCGCTGGCATGAAGACGCGCGTCGAGAAGGTTTCCGACGGCTACAGAATCACCGGCTCGAAGATGTGGATCTCGAACTCGCCGGTCGCGGACGTCTTCATCGTATGGGCGAAATCCGCCGCGCACGATGGAAAGATACGCGGCTTCATCCTGGACAAGGGCATGGCGGGACTTTCCGCCCCCAAGATCGGCGGCAAGCTCTCCCTCCGCGCGTCGATCACCGGCGAGATCGTCATGGACGGGGTCATCGTTCCCGAGGAGAACCTCCTCCCCAACGTCTCGGGCCTCAAGGGTCCGTTCGGCTGCCTCAACCGCGCCCGCTACGGCATTTCCTGGGGCGCGATGGGTGCCGCCGAGGACTGCTGGCACCGCGCGCGCTCCTATACGCTGGAACGCGAGCAGTTCGGCCGCCCGCTTGCGGCCACGCAGCTTGTGCAGAAGAAACTCGCCGACATGCAGACCGAGATCGCCCTCGGTCTTCAGGCTTCTCTGCGCGTCGGTCGCCTCTTCGACGAAGGGAAGATGGCGCCGGAGATGATCAGTCTCGTCAAGCGCAACAACTGCGGCAAGGCGCTCGACATCGCACGGGTCGCCCGCGACATGCATGGCGGCAACGGCATCATGGGCGAGTATCACGTCATGCGCCACGCCCAAAATCTAGAGACCGTCAACACCTACGAGGGCACGCACGACGTCCACGCGCTGATCCTCGGACGGGCGCAGACGGGACTCCAAGCTTTCTTCTGAGACATCCGGCTCCATCTTGCGCTGAAACGCCCGATGGAGCCCCGACATGACGATCCTCGACACAAGACGCCTCGAAGATTTCGATGCAGCCTACTCGAACGGCGGCGCCGTGGAGGGCTCGCAGGCTTTTCCCGAGCGCTGGACGGAGCGCGCCGAGGCCTTTCGCGAGACGATCATGGCCGACGGGCGCGGCAGCCTCGACCAGCCCTATGGCGAGGCTGAGCGGCAGGTCTACGACCTCTTCCTGCCGGTTCATCCGCCGAAGGGTCTCGTCGTCTTCATCCACGGCGGTTACTGGATGCGCCTGTCGAAGTCCTTCTTCTCGCACCTTGCGCAAGGACCGCTCGGGCGCGGCTACGCCGTCGCGATGCCGAGCTACACGCTCGCCCCCGAAGCTCGCATCGAAGAGATCGTCAAGGAGATCGGGATCTTCCTCGATTGCGTTGCGGAGAAGGTCGACGGCCCGATCACCATCGCCGGGCATTCGGCAGGAGGACACCTCGCCGCCCGCATCGCGTCCAGCACAGCGCCGATCTCGGATGCCGTCCGCGAGCGCGTTGAGGCCTATCTCTCGATCAGCGGCGTCCACGACCTCCGCCCTCTCCTGCGGACCGACATGAACGCCACGCTCCACCTCGACGAAGACGAAGCCCGCACCGAGAGCCCGGCGCTCCTCGAACCCGCGAACGAGACGCCGGTGACCCTTGTCGTCGGCGCCGACGAGCTTCCGGAATTCCTGCGCCAGACCGCGCTCCTGGCCAGCGCCTGGTACGGCATGGGCATACCCATCGCCACCAGCGAGGTCCGCGGCCGGCACCACTACGACGTTCTCGACGCTCTGGTTGACCCGAAGAGCGAGATGACGGCGGTCCTGACTCCGGGATATGACGAGGGAGACTGAACAGTCCTCACCAGCCTGCTGATCTCCGGGGGGCGGTCAGATGAGAATCGACCTACGACCGCGGAACAGAGCGTTTTTCAACCGCCGCCGGCTTTTGACCCTCACGCCACCAGCCGGCCCGCTCGTTCCCGTTTGAACGCTCTCCCGTCCGCCTCAAAAAGGTGGATGCGGTCCAACGCGGCCGTGAGGCGCACGGTGTCCCCCCGGCTCGTTCGCGTTTCGCCGTCGAGCTTGGCGACGATCGGCTCGGCGGCGCCGACGTCGACATAGGCGAGCGTCACCTCGCCGAGCTTCTCGATCAGCTCGACCTTTCCCGCAAAGAGTGCGTCGGCACGGTCGGTCAGCGCGAGATCCTCGGGCCGGACGCCGAGTGTCACCTTGCCTCCCTTCGCCGCAATGGAAACGTCAGCCGGGACGTCGATCGCAGCGCCGCCCTTCAGCCGAATGCGGCTCGTCGGGCCGGCGCTCGCAAGGTCAGCCTCGACGAAGTTCATCGCGGGCGAACCGATGAAACCTGCAACGAAGACCGAACATGGGTGGTGGTAGAGATCCATCGGCGAGCCCACCTGCTCGATGACACCGCCATTGAGAACGACGATCCGGTCGGCGAGAGTCATCGCTTCGACCTGGTCGTGCGTGACGTAGATCATCGTCGTCGTCGTCATGGTCTCGTGCAGCTTGGCGATCTCGATCCGGGTCGCGACGCGGAGGGCAGCATCGAGGTTCGAAAGAGGCTCGTCGAAGAGGAAGACCTTCGGGTCTCGCGTGATTGCGCGGCCGATGGCGACGCGCTGGCGCTGGCCGCCCGACAGCGCCTTCGGCAGGCGATCGAGATAGGGCGTCAGTTGCAGCATCTCGGCCGCCTTGCGCACGCGCCGGTCGATCTCGTCCTTGCCTGATTTCGCCAGCGTCAGTCCAAAGGCCATGTTGTCGTAGACGCTCATATGCGGGTAGAGCGCATAGGACTGGAAGACCATCGCGATGCCGCGCTTCTTCGGCGGCAAGTC
>JACMIV010000110.1 GCA_014380965.1 Rhizobiaceae bacterium
CCGGGCGACAAGCCCCACTCGGCGGCGAGCTCGGACCGCAATCCGCCGCTCGGGTCGCTACCCTCGACGAGCCGGGGCATGTGGGAGCGGTCGAGGCCGGTGCGGGCAAGCATATCGTCCGACCAGTCGCGCCGGCCGGTATCTAGCCAGGAAGTGCCGGAGGCGTCGGACATGTCGGAAACGGCTTCGCCCGTCAGCCAGAGCCTCAGATAGTCCTTCGGCAAAAGGACGCGGCGGGTGCGCTCGAAGAGGCCGGGCTCGTGGCGCTGGACCCATATCAGTTTCGGCGCCGTGAAGCCGGGGAAGACAATGTTGCCGGTGATGCGGCGCGCCTCGGCATCGTCGAGTTCGGCGGCTTCCACATGGCTGCGTCCGTCGTTCCAGAGGATGCACGGACGCAGCACCGCGTCATCGGCTCCGAGAAGCGTCGCCCCGTGCATCTGGCCGGACAGGCCGATGCCGGAAACGTCTCTAAGCTCCGCGCCATGCGAGGCCTTCAGCTCCGCCATGACCGCCGAGGTCGCTGCCAGCCAGGAGGCGGGATCCTGCTCCGACCAGCCGAAGGCTGGCCGCTCGACGCTCAATGGCGCGCTGGCGCTGGCGATGGGCACGCCGTCCTCGCCGACGATCAGCGCCTTCATCGACGAGGTCCCGAGGTCCAGTCCGAGCGTATTGGGCATAATGCGATCTCCCGTTATCCGCAGAACGCTCTAGCGCGTCGGATGGTCGTCGTCAGCAGGGATGCGGCCGGCTTTTTCACCCTCGCTGAGGCTGGAAACCATGGCGGCGCTTCTGTAGGCCTCTTCTTTTCGACCTGCGCCAACGCCCCCGGAGAATTCCATGAGCCGCACCGTCTACGTCAACGGCGATTTCGTCCCAGAGGCGGAGGCCAAGGTGTCCGTGTTCGACCGCGGCTTCCTGATGGCGGACGGGGTTTACGAGGTGACGACCGTCATCGGAGGCAAGCTCGTCGCCTTCGCCGGGCATATGGCGCGCCTCGCCCGATCGCTTGCGGAACTCGCTATGGCAGCTCCTGCGGGCGAGGCGGAACTCCTTGCCATCCACCGTAGGCTCGTCGAGATGAACGGGCTCGACGAGGGGCTCGTCTACCTCCAGGTGACGCGCGGGGTCGCCGACCGGGACTTCGCCTTCCCCGCGGCAGGCACGCCCCCATCGCTCGTCCTCTTCACCCAGAAGCTCGCGGTTCTCGAACGGGAGACGGTGAGGCGCGGAATCCGGATCGCCCTCGTTCCCGACCTTCGCTGGAGCCGCCGCGACATCAAGACCGTCCAACTTCTCTACCCCTCGATGGCGAAGATGGAAGCCAGGGCCAAGGGCTGCGACGACGCCTGGATGGTCGAGGACGGCCTCGTCACCGAGGGCTCGTCGAACAATGCCTACATCGTCACGCATGACGGTCGGATCGTCACGCGCCACCTCGGCCACGCGATCCTCCACGGAATCACCCGCAAGGCCGTGCTCGGCTTCGCGGTGGAAGCCGGCCTCGTCGTCGAGGAACGCGCCTTCTCCCCCGACGAGGCGAAGGCGGCGAAGGAGGCGTTCATCACGTCTGCCTCCGCATTCGTGACGCCCGTCGTCGAGATCGACGGCGTTCGAATCGGCGAGGGCATCCCCGGCGAAACGGTGAGGCGCCTCCGCACGATCTACATCGCCGAGAGTCTCGCAACGGCGATCTGACGGGACGGATCAGGGGAGCATCATCGGCCACCGAAGAGAACCTTGCGGTTTCGCATTGCGATCTCTTCTCTCGCAGTGCGCTTTCGCTTTTCTTCACCGCGCTTTCGCTTTAAGCCATGCCGATCGTTTCGGTTCGGCAGGCCCTTCATGCTCTCAGACCGTCAGTTGCAGATTCTCGAGATCGCCAAGCGAGCCGGCCGTGTCCAGGTGGAGGAACTGTCGCAACGCTACGAGGTCAGCGTCCAGACCATTCGCAAGGACCTGAACGATCTCTGCGATCAGCGGCTCCTGTCGCGCGTCCACGGCGGGGCGGTCATCTCGTCCGGGGTCGAGAACGTCGGCTACGACGCGCGGCGCGCGATCGCGGCTGCGGAGAAGGCGGCGATCGGACGGGCGGTGGCCGATCTCGTTCCCGATCGAGCCTCGCTCTTCATCAACATCGGCACGACGACGGAGGCGGTGGCGACGGCGCTGTTGCGTCATGCCGGGCTGATGGTGATCACCAACAACATCAACGTCGCGACGATCATGCGGCCCTATCCCGAGATCGAGGTCGTGATCGCCGGCGGCGTCGTCCGGCGTTCAGACGGCGGGATCGTCGGCGAGGCGGCGGTGGACTTCATCAAGCAGTTCCGCGTCGACGTCGCCGTCATAGGCGTCTCCGCCATCGACGCCGACGGCTCGCTCCTCGACTACGACTACCGCGAGGTGCGCGTCGCCCAGGCGATCATCTCCAATGCACGCCAGGTGATCCTTGCCTCGGACGCGACGAAGTTCGATCGCTCGGCGCCGGTGCGGATCGGCCATATCAGCCAGATCGACACGTTCGTGACCGATCATTGCCCCCTCCCCCAGATCCGCCGGATCTGCGCGGAGGCAAATGTCAGATTGATCGAGGCGGTGGGGGCGAAGGCGGCGGCGGAAGAGGTGGCGTAGAGGCCTGGCGAGGCAGGTAGGTCGCATCGGGATGACCGTCATCCTCGGGCCGCGTCCCGAGGATTCAGAAACGAGCCATCGCGATCCTGAACGGGCGCCAGACCCGGGGTATACATGTGAGACATCCGTCATGCTCGGGACGGAGCCCGAGACGAACGCGCCGG
Source organism: Rhizobiaceae bacterium (assembly GCA_014380965.1). Taxonomy (GTDB): domain Bacteria; phylum Pseudomonadota; class Alphaproteobacteria; order Rhizobiales; family Rhizobiaceae; genus Plantimonas. The sequence continues at coordinate 2,799 of JACMIV010000110.1, forward strand.
TGGAGATCGCTCGTCGTCCGAGAGCATTGCTGTCCGACATTCCATTCGACGCTCTCGTCGGAATCAATCTATTTCGATTGACTTTCGTTTTTGTTTCGCAGACGATCGCATAAGTTTCGCAAACGCAATCATAATGCTGCAATGCGAAAAGGGCGGATATGACTCATTTCGACGTTTTCATCATCGGCGGCGGCATTAATGGCTGCGGCATCGCGCGCGATGCGGTGGGCCGCGGTTATTCCGTCGGGCTCGCCGAGATGAACGACCTCGCGTCCGGCACGTCGTCCTGGTCCACCAAGCTCGTACATGGCGGGCTGCGCTACCTCGAGCATTACGAGTTCCGGCTGGTGCGCGAGTCGCTGATGGAGCGCGAGGTCCTTTGGCGCATCGCTCCGCACATCATCCGTCCGCTGCGCTTCGTACTGCCGCATCACAAGGGCCTACGGCCGGCCTGGATCCTTCGCCTCGGCCTCTTCATGTACGACCATCTCGGCGGCCGGAAGGATCTAAAGGCGACGACGACGGTCGATCTTGCGAACGGTCCGCTCGGCGCGCCGCTGAAGGCGGGTTTTGCCAAGGGGTTCGAATATTCCGATGCGCGCGTCGACGACGCCCGTCTCGTCGTCCTCAATGCACGGGATGCCGCGGCTCGCGGCGCAGAAATCATGGTGCGCACGAAGGTTACCGAGGCGCGGCGCGAGAACGGCAAGTGGCGGATCACGCTGCGCTCGAAAGACGGCGGTGCGGCGCGGATCGTGACGGCGGATTTTCTCGTGAACGTCGCGGGACCCTGGGTCGACCGGATCATCCAGCAGGCGATGGGGCGCAACGAAGCGCGCCACATCCGCCTCGTTCAAGGTTCGCACATCGTCACGAACAAGCTCTACGACCACGATCGCGCGTACATCTTCCAGAACGCCGACAACCGGATCATCTTCGCCATTCCCTACGAGGACGACTACACGCTGATCGGCACGACGGACCAGGATTTCGAGGGCGAGCCGGGAGACGCGAAGATCACGCCTGCCGAGACCGATTATCTCCTGAAGGCTGCGGGCGAGTATTTCGAAAAGCCGCTTGTCGCCGACGACATCGTCTGGACCTTCTCGGGCGTGCGTCCGCTCTACGACGACGGCGCCTCGAAGGCGCAGGAGGCGACGCGCGACTATGTTCTGAAGGTGGAGGGCGAGAAGGCGAGGGGCGAGGCCGCGGTTCTCAACGCATTCGGCGGCAAGATCACCACCTACCGCAAACTGTCCGAGGAAGTGCTCGACAAGATCGGCGAGCGCCTCGGCAAGCGCGGCAAGTCCTGGACCGGGAGCGAGCCTCTGCCGGGCGGCGCCTTTCCCATCGACGGGGTCGATGCGCTGGAGGACAAGGTCCGCAAGGCTGTTCCTTCGCTGGACGTCCGGACGGTACGGCGGCTCGTGCGCGCCTACGGCACCGACGCGCTGGTGATCGTGGCGCGGCCGGCGGCCGATGGAAAAAACGGCCTCGGCAAGGATTTCGGCCATGGTCTTTTCGAAGCCGAGATCGACTGGCTCGTTTCGAGCGAATGGGCGTTCACGGCGGAGGATATCCTCTGGCGTCGCTCGAAGCTCGGGATCAGAATGTCCGCCGAACAGGTCGAGGCGGTAACGCAGTATCTGGACGACCGCAGACGGACGCAGAGGACGGCCGCCGCCTGAGCGGCAAGGCCACGACACGCTCCTTTTCATCAGGGAGCGTCGCAGGAATGTTTCGGCCGTCGCCGGATTTCGCGACCTGGGAGGGGACAGCTTGCTTGAACTCATCGACGTCAGCCGGAAGGTCGGCGCTGAGAAGCACATCACGGACGTGTCGCTGAAACTTGCGCGCGGTTCGTTGAACGTGCTGCTCGGCCCGACGCTCGCCGGCAAGACGACGCTGATGCGGCTGATGGCGGGCCTCGACCGCCCGACCTCCGGCCGCATCCTGATGGACGGAAAGGACGTGACCGGCGTTCCCGTGCGCCGGCGCAACGTCGCGATGGTCTATCAGCAGTTCATCAACTACCCCGCCATGACCGTCTACGAGAACATCGCCTCGCCGCTTCGCATCGCGGGCAAGTCCAAGGACGAGATCGAGACGGCGGTCGCCAAGGCCGCCAAGCTGATGAAGCTCGAGCCTTACTTGCAGCGCACGCCCCTCAACCTCTCCGGCGGCCAGCAGCAGCGGACCGCGCTCGCCCGCGCGCTCGTCAAGAATGCCGAGCTCGTGCTCCTCGACGAGCCGCTCGCCAATCTCGACTACAAGCTGCGCGAGGAACTGCGCGAAGAACTGCCGCGGCTCTTCGCCGAGACGGGCGCGGTGTTCGTCTATGCGACGACCGAGCCGACCGAGGCGCTTCTCCTCGGCGGAAACACGGCGACGCTGTCCGAAGGGCGCGTCACGCAATACGGTTCGACGACCGACATCTATCGGCGGCCCGACGATCTCGTGACGGCGCGCACCTTCTCCGATCCGCCGCTGAACGTCCTCGCATTGACCAAGTCCGGCGGGGCGCTGACGTCGCGGTCGGGCCTCAGGGTTCCGGTGCCCGCGCATTTCGCCTCGCTGTCCGACGGCGCCTATCAGGTTGGCATCCGCCCGCATCATCTCTCCTTCGGCGGTTCGCTCGGCGGGCGCACGGAACTGCGGGCGAAGGTGGTGATCTCCGAGGTGACGGGGTCGGAAACGTTCATCCATGCCGACTGGGACGAAACACGCATCGTCGCGCTCGTGTCGGGCATCCACAGGGTCGAGCCGGGCGACGCCGTCGTCTTCGGGTTCGATCCAGCCGTCATGCTCGTCTTCGACGGGGCCGGACGCGCGGTGTCCGCGCCCGCCCGTCTGGCGGCCTGAGGAGACGAGACGATGGCCCGCATCCGCCTCGACCATATCCGCCACGCTTACTCGCCGGATCTCGCGCGCGTCGGCAACTACGCGCTGCGCGAAGTCGACCACGCCTTCGAGGACGGCGGCGCCTATGCGCTGCTCGGCCCCTCGGGCTGCGGGAAGACGACGCTGCTCAACATCATTTCAGGGCTCCTCACCCCGTCGGAGGGCCATGTGCGCTTCGACGACACGGACGTGACGCTGCTTTCGCCGGAGGCGCGCAACATCGCGCAGGTGTTCCAGTTTCCGGTGATCTACGACACGATGACGGTGCGGGAGAACCTTGCCTTCCCGCTGAAGAACCGGAAGGTCGCGAAGGACGAGATCAAGCGCCGGGTCGACGACATGCTCGTGAGGATCGGGCTCGAGGCCAAGGCCGACCGCAAGGCGCAGGGGCTGACCGCCGACGAGAAGCAGAAGATCTCGCTCGGGCGCGGCCTCGTGCGGCCGGACGTCAACGCGATCCTCTTCGACGAGCCACTGACCGTCATCGACCCGCACATGAAATGGCAGCTCCGCTCGCAGCTCAAGGAGTTGCACCGTCAGTTCAAGATGACGATGGTCTACGTCACGCACGACCAGACCGAGGCGCTGACCTTCGCCGACAAGGTCGTCGTCATGTATGACGGCGAGGTCGTGCAGATCGGGACGCCCGAAGAACTTTTCGAGCGGCCGAAGCATACCTTCGTCGGCTATTTCATCGGGTCCCCCGGCATGAACGTCCTCTCCTGCGAGGTCGACGGCACCGACGCACTCGTGTCGGGCGTCCGCATCGCGCTTCCGGGCGGCGCCAGACCCATGGGCTCGGCCAAGAAGACCGAGCTCGGTATCCGCCCGGAATTCGTGCAGATCGTGCCGCGCGGACAAGGGATGCCCGTCGCCATCACGCGCGTCGAGGACATCGGCTCCGAGCGCATCGTGCGCGCCGACTTCCAGGGCCAGAAGCTTGTCTCCGTCGTCAAGGAGGGCGCCTCGCTTCCGTCCGAGGTGGACGTCGTTTTCGAGCCGCAGGCCTTGAACCTTTACGCGGATTCCTGGCTGGTGGAAGGACGAGCCGCATGAACAAGACCTACGACAACAAGGCCTGGTTCTTCGTCCTGCCGGTGCTCGTCCTCGTCGCCTTCTCGGCGGTCATCCCGCTGATGACGGTGGTCAACTATTCGGTCCAGGATTCGTTCGGCAACAACCAGTTCTTCTGGGCCGGGACGGAATGGTTCACCGATACCCTGACCTCACCGCGCTTCCACGACGCGCTGGTGCGCAACCTCATGTTCTCCGGCATCATCCTCGCCATCGAGATCCCGCTCGGCATTCTCGTCGCGCTCGCCATGCCGAAGAAGGGCATCTGGGTGCCGGTCTGCCTCGTCCTGATGGCGCTGCCGCTGCTGATTCCGTGGAACGTCGTCGGCACGATCTGGCAGGTCTTCGGGCGCACCGACATCGGCCTGCTCGGCCGGACGGTTTCGGCGCTCGGCTTCGACTACAACTACGTTCAGGACACGTTCGACGCCTGGGTGACGCTCATCGTCATGGACGTCTGGCACTGGACGAGCCTCGTCGTTCTCCTCTGCTACGCCGGCCTCGTCTCGATCCCCGACGCCTACTATCAGGCGGCGAAGATCGACGGCGCCTCGCGCTGGGCGGTGTTCCGCTACATCCAGCTGCCGAAGATGAAGCGCGTGCTGACCATCGCCATCCTGCTCCGCTTCATGGATTCCTTCATGGTCTACACGGAGCCGTCCGTGCTGACCGGCGGCGGTCCCGGCAACGCCACCACGCTGCTGTCGATCGATCTGGTGAAGATCGCGCTCGGCCAGTTCGACCTCGGCCCCGCGGCCGCGATGTCGATCGTCTACTTCCTGATCGTCCTCCTCCTCAGCTGGATCTTCTACACGCTGATGATGCGCAACGAGGAGCAGTC
>JACMIV010000111.1 GCA_014380965.1 Rhizobiaceae bacterium
CGCCTTCGTCCGGATCGTCGGATGCTGAAAGTATCAAAGAGCTCCACGATCAGCCGATCTACCCGCTTGAGGGGGAGGTGCCCGCCCCTCGACAAACGCTCGGGAGGGCAGAGGAGGGTTGCGAGGAAGCGCAACGGTCGGGATCTGGCCCGCTTGGTTTAGAATCAGAGCCGGCGGCGGAAATCTCGCCGTCCAAGTTTCCCCGGCCGCCGTCGTCGCAGACCCCTTCGACCCTCTCGCTCGCTCATGCTGCACGCACGGTCTCTCCAGAGCGGATGTCGCTTCGAGACCGCGTCCGCGCCCTCGCGGACGGCCCCAAGAGGACATCCACGAGCGCAGCCATGGAGAGCGAGCATCCTGTGGATCCGGAAATCGCGCTCATCCACGACGAGATTCTGACGGTGAAGCGGGCGATCGCCGACATCCGCCAGCGCCGGGACAGGACCGCGGACGGACGCTGACACAGACGGGACGCCGCCTCCTTCAATCCGCCAGGACGCGCTGCGGCGGGAAGGCGATCTCGACGAGCGTTCCCTCGCCCGGCGTCGACTGGATGGCAAAGGCCGCGCGGTTCGCCTCGACCATCGCCTTCGTCAGCGGCAGGCCGAGCCCCGTTCCCTCGCCGCGCGTGACGCTCGGTGCATGGACCTGCTGGAACGGCGTCAGCGCGATCTCGATCTCGCGCTCGGTCATCCCGATGCCGCTGTCGCGGAACCGCAGCAGCACGTCGCCCTCGGCGGTGTAAGTCGTCGAGGCGATGATCTGCCCGCCGGCGGGCGTGAAGCGGATGGCGTTGGCGATGAGGTTGAGCGCGATCTGGCGCATGGTCCGCCTGTCCGCGACGACGGGCGGGACCGTTGCTGGAAGGTTCGAGCGCACGATGACGCGCTCGCGGTTCGCCTGCGGCTGCATCAGCGAGACGACCTCCTGCACGACCTCGTTCAGCGACACGGCCTCGAAGTCGAGATCGAGCTTGCCGGATTCGATCTTCGAGATGTCGAGGAGATCGTTGACGAGATCGAGCACGTGGTGGCCCGAGCGCTTGATGTCGCCGAGATATTCGAGATAGCGCTCGTTGCCGATCGGCCCGAAGCATTCCGACGCCATCACGTCGGCAAAGCCGATGATGGCGTTCAGCGGCGTTCGGAGCTCGTGGCTGATATTGGCGAGGAACCGGCTCTTGTGAAGGCTCGCCGCTTCCGCCTGGCGGCGGGCGTTGACGAGGTCCTCCTCGATCCGCTTCCAATGCGCGATGTCGCGGATGACGACGCACCAGCCGCGCTCGCCCGACAGGCGCCCTATGGTGATGAAGAGCGGAATGAAGCCGCCCTGCGCGACGCGCCCGATCACCTCGCGGCCGTCGTTCAAGATGCCGGCAAGTCCGTCGTCGCGAAGCATTTCGAGATAGTCGTGCGTCGCCTTCTGGCTCTCGTGGGCAAACAGGCTGGAGAGATGGCGACCCTGATGATCGTCCTGCGCAATGCCGAAAAGGGCATGCGCGGAGCCGTTCATCGCCCGGATCGTGCCGGCCGGATCGAGCAGCACGATGCCGTCGGTGGCCGTGTCGAGCACCGCCTGGAGCTCTTCGACCTGCTTGCGCAGATCCTCGATCGCCACGGCCTCGGTATTCTCCGAAGGCTCGCTCGCCGGCGTCGGCACGCCTATGTCCGGCGCCGTCGCATCCTCTTCCGCGGCGTTCGCGGGAAAGGTCGCGGCGCCATCGCGCGGCACCAGCGATAGCGGAGACGAGAGTGGGGGCAGAAACGACATCAGAAGATGCGACCGTCCGGCGAGTGCGACGCGCTGAAGGTGGACGCGAACATCGACGGGACGGCCATCGAAGCGCAGGATCGACACGTCGCCGTCTCCAGGCTCTCCGGTCCGCTCGGCGAAGAGCGCACCGATCCCGCCGCGATCGGAGAGCGTCAGGATATCCTCGTATCCGGTGAGCTCCGCAAATTCGCGATTGGCGAAGACGACGTCGCCCTGGGACGCGAGGAGAAGCGGGATCGGCAGTCCGCCGACCATCGCCTGGAACGTATCGACGGAAACGAGGCCTGCCTCGGTGTGGTCTTGGTCATCCCCGCCGCCCTCATCGATGGGACTGGCGGAAGGACGCGCGCCGTCCGCTTGTACGACGTCGGGCGTTTCAGTCGCTACGGGCACGCGGCCGTCGACGAAGGGCGGGGTCTTCGGCAGAGCGCCATCGGTCGCGATCCGCGCCGCGGGTCGATCCGGCGCGGCGGGACTGCCGAGCTTCATCCCGATGGCACGAAAGGCCGCCTCCTCCGCATCGGAGAGGACGCCGTCCTTCGGCCGCCGGCGGTCGTCGAGCCGGATGATGCGCGGGGCCGGATCATCGCCATTGCGGTCGTTCGCGTCACCCGAAGCGTAATCGGGGTCGTCGCCGATCGCGGACGGTTCTTCTTCGACCGATGACGGCTGGCTTACCGGCGGCTCGGCGCGGCGCCCGAACACGGCGGCCGGCGCCTCTCCGGGGAAGGTTCGCAGGAGGGGCCGCGACGAATTCGGGGGCGCGGAGGTCTCGGCGCCCGAAGGTGTCGCGCCCTCGGCCATGTCCTCCGGGCGGTTCAGACCCTCGCCCTGCGCAGGAGCGGCGGACAGCAACCGCCCGATTCCTTCCTCGTCCTCGACGGGCTCGTTCATCTTGACGATGCCGAAGCCACGGAAACCGTCGAAGCTGCGGTCGCGGGCATAGACGGGAAGCGCGGCGAGATCGACCGGCACCTTGCGGTCGCTGTTTTCGACCGGCCAGAGGATGCTGCGCCCGGACCAGGTGTCGCGGCGGTCGAGAAGGCGGGCGATCTCGCCGCCCGCGTCGAAGCCGAACACCTGCGCGACATCGCGGAAGCTGCGGCCGATGACGTCCGCCGCCGCCGGCCCGACGGCCTCCGCAAAGGCCGCCGACAGCATCCGGAAGCAGCCGTCGCGGTCGATCTGCCAGACGAAGCGAACCGGGGGACTGTCGAAGCGGGGCGCGAAGACGGGGCTGGCGACGACGACCTCCCCTGAGACGACCGGTGCGCCGACCAAGCCCTCGCCGCTCTCACCGCCATCCGGCTCGTTTTCGGCCGGCAAAATCGCAGCGCCATCGCTGTCGAGGGGCGACGCAGCCGGCAAGGCGCCGAGCGTCGCGCGTTCCGATGGGAGAAGCTCGGCGGGAAGAGGCTCGGGCTCGGCCGGGCTTGGCTCCTCGGGAGCGATGAAAGCCTCCCCCGGAGGCACTTCGGCATCGTCCGAGATCGGCACTTCCAGCAGGCCGGCGTCGTCCGCCGGCAGGTCCGGCAATGTCTCGACGCTTTCCTTGTCGAGCGGCTGCCCCGTCTGCGGGCTGACGATCGCTGGATCGTCGTTTGGAACGGCGTGCGGCTCCGGCGGCGCCTTTCCCGCCTCGGGCGCCTCGCCCGCCGAGAGCGACCAGTCCGACGCGCCCTCTTCGGCAGATGTGAAGCCAAGCCCGGTGCCTTCGATCGCCTGGCGGATCAGAAGTTCGGCCTGATCGTCGGGTGCGGGAGCCTCAATGGTTTGCGGGGTGGGAGCCAACGCTTCCACCGCCCAGCGCGAGCGCAGGAGAGGCGGCGCGCCAGCGCCACCGGCGGACGGCCCGTCTGCCGCGGTGACGTCCTCCAGGCGCGTGTCCGTCATACCGCCGCGCGGGGATGAATTGCGGTCGGCCGTCGGAAGGTCCGTCAAGGACTCGGCGTCCCACCCAGACTTCCATGCGGTGTTCGAAGGGGTGAGGTTCGAGGCGGACTCAGAGGCGACGCTCGCGTCGGCGCGGATGATCTGGCCCTCCACGATCGGTTGTCCTGCCGCTCCGTCCAGCTTCGCATGTTCGGCGTCCTGCACGTTGTCCGGCGCAGCCGCGGATGCCGGTTGCGTGTCCTCGGGACGCTCGTCCTGCCTGCTGTGCCACCGCTCGACGAGGGCGTTCATGTTCATGGCGGGTCGCCCGGCGGGCAATCTGCGACGCTTGACGGAAAAGAGCCCGGCCGGCACGCGGCCGCTCTCGGCCGGCGGCGACGGAGGCTCACCTCCCGTCTCGCTCTCGCTCCCTCCGATCGGCTCGCTGATCCCGAGCGGTACGCCTTCGGAACCGGGCTCCTCGATTGGCAGAGCCGGGCGATCCCCGTCCTTGTCAACCTGGACCTCGACCGTTTGCCGGACGACGAGCACCAGGTGGTCGGCGACCTTGGTCAGCGTCGTCATCCAACCTTCCGTCTCGATGTCACGAGCGACGGCTTCAGATGCGATCAAGGCCTCGATCTCGCCATTGAGAGCGCCCTCCTCCGCAGCCGGCTCCCCGGCCAGGAGCCCACGGTCTCCGTAGATAGCGGCATCCTCCAGCCCGCTTTCGTCAAGGAGACGAAGCGCGAGTTCGGAGTCGCCCGCCGCCGCGGAGCGCATCGCGTCGACGGACAGAAGCACGACCGGTCCCGCCTCGGTCTCCATGCGCTTCAGATGCGCCACGAGCGGCCGACCACCTATGCCGCCACCGGAGCGCAAAAGGATCCGGCCAGCACCTCTATCCGCCACGACCCTCGCGGCAGCCGCGATCTGACGCATCACCGGCCGCTGCAGGGGCCGCGTGGCCGCCCCGTTGGAAAACGACGCGACCGGCACCCCGACGAGGCCACGCCCGGGTCCGTTCGCCCACAACACCGCGTTCAGCCCCATATCGAACACGGCAACGCCCGCTCCTTGCGCCTGGGCTGCGCGCACGTCGCCGAGAAGGAGGATGTCGAGCGGCGACAGGCGCGGCAGAAGGGTCATCGCAAGCCGATCCAAGACGGGGCCGTCCCCCGAGGAACGGTGACTTCATTAACGAGGCATTAATAAGCGGGTGGCGCGAACATATCCAGAATCTTCGCCCGGCCCGGCCGACGCGATCGAATAAAGGTTAATCCGGGCCCGAACGAAACACCGAACCGACGTGTTTATGTTGCACTGCACAATGCAAGATGATAAGGAAATAGGCAGGTTGCTCGGGTTCTGGAACGGATCGTCAACCGCCATAAGACTTCACGGAAATCGTAGGGAGAGAAACGATGTCCAACACCGCCAGCACTAACGCCAACACCACCAAAGCCGCAGACGCCATGCAGAATGCGACCGAGGACGCCGTCCGCAACACCCGGGACATGATGGGTGCCGCCCAGCAGTCCACGGAGAAGATGATGGCCGATGCGAAGTCGATGATGGGAATGGACCCGACCAAGATGTCGGAAACCTTCCGCGCCATGACGCAGAAGTCGATGGAGCAGTCGAAGGAGGCCTATTCCCGCATGAAGCTTGCCGCCGACGATGCGACGCGCGCGCTCGAGACCACGATGGAGCACGCCCATCAGGGCTCGCTGTCGCTCTCCAAGAAGGCGATTGAAGCCATGCGCAGCAATGCCGAGATGGGTTTTGCGCATCTCGAGAAGATGATGGGCGCGAAGTCCTTCGCCGAAGTCATCGAGATGCAGACGAGCTACGTGCGCAAGCAGATCGAGATGTCCACCGACCAGAGCAAGGACATGCAGGCGCTGACGCAGTCGGTCGCGCAGGACATGATGAAGCCCGGCCGCGAAGCCTTCCAGAAGGCATCGGACGCCGCCAAGCACTAGGGGCGATCTCCCTCCCAAGACCGAGGATCGGGCCCGGCGGCCCGGTCCTTTTTTGTAGGTGCGCAGACCGATCGAGAAGACCCGAACTCGACGGGCACAGCTTTGGCCTTGCGTATCGGCCGGAAAGATTTTATCTCCACGACGCTCGGGCGACGAACTTGCCCCCGTGCGGTTGTAGCTCAGTTGGTTAGAGCGTTGGATTGTGGCTCCAGAGGTCGGCGGTTCGAACCCGCCCAACCGTACCATTCGTCTTGCTCGTGAATTTCGCGACCCGCTTCAACGAGGGACGGCACCGGTTCGCTGGGACGACGGGGCTTTGATGTGATTGCCTGCGATTCGAAGGACGTATCGGGTACGCTTGGCTGATCGATGCTGAACCGATGCGGAGTGTCGGCTTGGTCTGCGGGAACGGCCGACTGAGCGGGCACCACCATGTACGCGCTCTTCTTGTGCCAGCGTCGGGCGTGATGCGCCGCAAATTCATGACTGCAAACGTCAAAGGGAGCGTTCGGCCGCGCGCTGAGCGTCGGCAAGTTTGTTCCACGGCTCACCTCAAGAGGACCCATCGGTCCCTATGCTCCTGAGGCGTACACTTCGACATGTGCAGACACGGTCCAGCGTTAGAGAACTTCCCGCATTATAACATGAGGACTTGCAGTCGGCATCGTCAGCTCGGCGGTTGGTGCTCTGATCACGTCACGTCATTCATCGCCTGTTGGTCAAGCCAGATGCGCAATCGAGCGTTTGATCCGCAACGATTGTCGACGTCGTCCGTTGTAAGCGCGGGACGAAACAGGAGAAAACACATGCGAATCTATATTGCCGCTATCGGCGTTGCGGGCCTTGCAATGGCTGCACCCGCACTGGCTCAGTCCACAACGACCACGACGGTTACGACGGAACAGTCGGCCGCCGGCAATGTCATCGTGGTCCCGGATGATGTCCGCACCTACGTGACGAAGCAGCAGACGAGATCGGTTGTTCTCGAAGGGCCGGTCGTCGTCGGTCAAGCTTTGCCGGACACGGTCGAGTACCAGATCATCCCCGACAATGACGGATACGCTTATGCCATCGTGAATGATCGGCGCGTCATCATCGATCCGCAGACGCGGAGCGTGATCGAAGTCTACGACTGACGATAGTATTCCGGAGGCTGCGTCCAGCGGCCTCCGACCATCTCTGGGTGAATTGTCGCCTCTTCAGCAGCGACGGGATGTCCAATTCAAAGACGCTGTTGGTTTGAGCCTTGCTGGCATACGTGCTCGAAACGTAGCGCTTGATGGAATATCGACGTCTTTGAAAAATCCGAGGCATAAGAGATCAAGTCCGATTTTCTACTTTTTGGTGTATTTTTCAAATACATAATTTCAGGTTGTATCCGCTCGCGTCCTCCCTTAGGCTCCCAACGTTCCTCTAGGTGAGGTTGTGGGAGGTTTGCGATGCATGGCTTCGAACGTCGGGGGCTGATTGCCCCGCAAGGACATTTTTCCACCACAGGGCGCTTCGGGCGCATGTTCCCGACCATGCCGGGGCTCGAGAGCTTCTCGCCCGGGCCTCTGGCCCTTGGCGAACCGACTGGCCCCATGGACGGCGGCTCCCCCGCACCGGGCAACACGAGCCAGAACAATCCCCGTATCCGCGCGGGCTATACCTTCCTCGGCCAGTTCATCGACCACGACCTGACGCTCGACGTGACCTCCACGCTCGAGCGTCAGATCGACGTGAGCGCTACGCACAACTTCCGGACACCCGTGTTGGAGCTCGATTCCGTCTACGGGCTCGGGCCGAGCGTACAACCCTATCTCTTCGACACGGACGGGGTCCGCTTCCTGCTCCCGGATGGTGAAACGGACCTGCAGCGCAATGCCAACGGACGCGCCCTGATCGGCGATCCACGCAACGACGAGAACCTCATCATCTCGCAACTGCATCTCCTCTTCCTGAAATTCCACAACAAGGTCACCGAGACCGCCGAGATCAACGCACTGACGGGACTCGAAAAGTTTCTCGCGACCCAAACGCTGGTCCGGCGGCATTACCAATGGATCGTGCTCCACGAGTTCCTGCCGCGGATCGTCGGCGCGGAGACGGTCGCCCGAGTCATCGCCGAGCGGCCGTTCCTGTTTCCTTCGGACGCCTTCATGCCGGTCGAGTTCAGCATCGCCGCCTATCGGTTCGGTCACAGCCAGACGCGGCCGGGCTACGCGCTCAACGCCACCGCCGGTGGCCTGTTGTTTCCCAAGGACCCCGCCGACGGCGATCTCAGAGGCTTTCGTCCGATCGCACCGGCGCGCGCCGTCGACTGGACCTTCTTTTTCGGGCCGCACGACCCTAATCCAGGGGGCAGGCAAGACAGCAAGTTCATCGACACGAGGCTCTCCACGGCGATGCTGCATTTGCCGAATGGAGTCGTCCCCGCCAGTACGCCGCTCAATCAGCGCTCCCTCGCCACGCGCAACCTCCAGCGTGGCCTCGACGCGCGGCTCCCATCGGGCCAGGACGTCGCCGCAAAGCTGCTTTCGCCGGAGGTCCGCCTTGCGGAGGCCGACATCTGGACCGGTGTCGCGGGTGGCGAAGGTCCGGCACCGCTCTGGTACTACATCTTGAAGGAGGCTGAGGTCATGGGCCAAGGCCTGCAACTCGCGGGCGTCGGCGCCGAAATCGTCGCGCGCACCTTCGTCGCCATCCTCCTCGCCGATCCCGCATCCTTCCTCAACCGCGAGCCCGACTGGACGCCGACGCTCGGCAAGACGGAGGGGCAGTTCACGGTGACGGATCTCGTCAGCTTCACCGAAGGTCGCGATGTTCCGGGGGAGAGGGTAGCAGACCTGCCGTCACCCTCGGGTCCGGTAGAGGCCATCGGCATCATCGCGGGAGACACGCCTCCGGAGGTTCCCGGCGCGGGCTGACCGCTAAGCCATCCCCGTTGCTACGAAGTGGCCAAGGTCCGCTTTCCTCCAACCGGACTGCCGATCGCGAACGGGATCAGCGCACGAAGCGTTCGACGGCGAAGGGAGCGAGATCCGGCCCCCCTCCCTCGATCAGAGCGACCACGAGCTCAGCGGTCCGGGCGGCGAGCGTCAGGCCGAGATGCTGGTGGCCGAAGGCGTAGGCGATCTGGGGTGTCCTATCGAGCCGGCCGAGCGCGGGGAGGTAGTCGGGGAGCGTCGGGCGCGAGCCGACCCAACGACGGAAGGGCGCAGCGGGCGCGATGCCGAGGTCGAGGGCATGGCGCTCGAGCCGCTCCCAATGGCGCGGATCGGGCGGCGTGTCCGGCGCCGAGAACTCGGTCACGCCGGTGATCCGCGTCCGGCCGCGAAAACTCGCCAGCAGAACATGGCGGTCGGCGAAGACGATCGGCGGCTCGGGCGCAGCATCGCTGTCCGTCTCGATGTGATAGCCGCGCTCGGCGATGAGCGGGACGGCATGGCCGAGACCTACCATCAGCCGCTTCGAGGCGACGCCTGCGGCAATCACCGCCATCGCCGCGCGGTGAAGCCCTCCCTCCGCCGTGGCCACCCTCACAGCACTTCCGTCGGGCTCCACGGCAAGCGCGTGCTCCGGCAGGCAGACCCCGCCCCGTTCCGCAAAGGCCTCGCGAAGCGCACACAGCAAGCCCGCAAGGTCCACGATCTGCGCGGTGCCGGCATAGCCGACGCCGCCGACGATCGGCACGCCGAAGCGCTGGCTCAGATCTGCAAGACTTCCGGCCGCTAGCGGCGCGGCGCTGGCGAGCCGGCCTCCCCCGGCCGTCTCTAAGAGGAGGCGGGAGAGGCTCGCTTCGCTTTCGCTGAGGACGAGATGGCCGTCCTCGCGCATCAGGTCGCCGGCGCCCGCGAGGCCGAGAAGGCGTCGCCAGGCAGGGATCGCATCGCCCAAGAGGCCCGTGAGCGCCTCCTCTCCGGCGCGAAAACGCCGAGGTGCCGCCGCCCGCATCATCCGTAGACCGAACGGGAGCCAGTGCCGCGCGGCGCGAAGCGGCAGTGCGGCAGGCGCGTTGCGGCCGAGAAGAAGGCCGGGCAAGGCCCGCAGCGTCGCCAGGGAGGCAAGCGGCGCGGTCTGCTCGACCGCGATGTGCCCTGCATTGCCGAGCGAGGCGGGCAGCACGGACTGCGGTGGATCGAGGATCGTGACGCTTCGTCCCGCCGCCTGAAGCCCCAGGGCGATCGAGCGCCCGATCACGCCGCCGCCGATCACCATGATGCCGTCCGCTGCCACTTGAAGTCTCCTACAGTTCCGCTTAATGGTATACGGTATACGAATGGGA
>JACMIV010000112.1 GCA_014380965.1 Rhizobiaceae bacterium
GCCCGCGTGCGATCTCGCCGCGGTCGGAAAGGCCGACGGCCCGCGCCGGATTGGCCGTCACGAGCCGGATCGCTTCGGGGAGGTCGCCGCCCTCGCCGATGAGGAAGGCGGCCTGGAGCAGGCTGAACGGCACGTAGTCGGAGGAGAGGATGTCGAGGACACCCGCTTCGTGCAGCGCGATGGCGGAGATGTTGCCGGAATGCGAGCCGCCGCGCACGACGTTCGGCGCGCCCATGAGGACGCCGAGCCCGGCCTCGTGCGAAGCCTTCGCCGCCTCCATCGTCGTCGGAAACTCGGCAAGCGAAATGCCGTGCGTCACCGATTCCTCGACATGAGCCGAGGTCGCGTCGTCGTGGGAGGCGAGCGCTATTTTGAGAGCGTGGCAGCGGCCGGCGATATGGGCGCGGCTTTTCGGGGCATTCGCCTCCGACTCCTCGATCCTGCGCCGGCAGAAGGTCTCGAACTCGGCGTCCGACAGCTTCATCTTGCCCTGGTAGTAGTAGCGGTAGGTCTCGAGATTGGTGAACTGGCGCTGGCCGGGAGCGTGGTCCATCAGCGAGGCGAGCTTGATGAGGGGTACGCCCATCATCGCCTCGAAGCCGTCGATCACGTCGCTTGCCGAGACCTCGCAGCGCAGGTGGATGAAATGGTCGGCGCGCAGCCGGTCATCGGCGACGGCGAGTGTGATCGCGTCCGCCATCGCGCGCATGTCGTGCGCGCCGATGTCGGCGTTCTCGTCCATGCCGACGCGCAGCGCGTCGAACACGGTGGTGATGCCCGATCCCGCGATCTGCGCGTCATGCGCCTGCACCGAGGCGAGCTTGTTCCAGCGCACCTTCGGGCGGGGCATGTAGTGGCCCTCGATATGATCGGTGTGGAGTTCGACGAGGCCGGGGATCAGCGTCTCGCCGCCGATGTCCTCGCCTGATGTCGACGGGCCTTCGCCGATCGCCGCGATCTTTCCATCCGCGATGACGACATGGCCGTCGAGGACGCGGTCGGACAAGACGATGCGGGCATTGGTGAGAATGTTTTCCTGGCGCATGGGCTCGATCTGTCGAAAGGGCTCAAGGGGAGCCGAACGGGTGGAGGGAATGGACCCTGAAGGCGGCGCCCGGTTCCGCCTCGACGAAGAGAGCGAGCGCATCCACGACGAGCGGAGCGCCGTCGAAGGCTGCGAAGCGACGGGCGAGTTCCCTCTTCACCTCGGGGCTTTTCAAGGCTTCGACGGGCCCGGTCAAGGTCATGTGGAAGCGGAAATCGTCGAGGACGTGCGGATAGCCCCAGCGGTCGAGATTTCGCCGCTGGCGTTCCGTCAGGCCCTCGGGCCGGCGCCGCGCGATCTCGGCCTCCGTCAGCGGCGCGCGGTAGGGCTCGAAAGCTTCGAGAGCGGCGGCTTCAAGGTCCGAGAGGCCGGCGCCCGGCGCCTCCGGGACGAGGGCGAAAAAGGGTCCGAGGCCGGCGAGGACGATCGCAGGAATCCGGACGGGTTTGAGCGAGGCGCAAAGGCGCGCCAGCCGCTCGTCGACGCTGCCGAGATCCTCGCCCTCCGCGATGCGGAACGGCGCGCGGATCGTCGCGTGGAAGCCGTAGCGGGCGGGCTCTGCGACGAGCGGGTCGATTCCCGGATCGGGCGGGCGCGTCGCATCCCCGGTGAAGGCGTCGCGGCCGAGCCACTCGGCGGCGGCCCGCACGAGATGGCTTGTCGGCGGCGGCGTGAAGTAGACCGCGGCTCGCATGGGGGCTCGGGGGCTCAGGTGACCCGCTTGCGGAGCTGCTGGGACAGGAGATCGGTCAGCGTCACGGTCACCACCACGAGAATGAGAATTGCCGCCGCCTGCGAATAGTAGAAGCCGCGGATCGTTTCAAACATCGCCTGCCCGATTCCGCCGGCGCCGATGAGGCCGAGGATCGTCGCGCCGCGCACGTTCGACTCGAAGCGGTAGAGCGCGTAGGACATCCAGAGCGGCAGGACCTGCGGGATGACGCCGTAGACGATCTCCTGGATCTTGGAGGCGCCGGTCGAGCGGATCGCCTCGACGGGGCGCGGATCGATCGCCTCGACGGCCTCGGAGAAGAGCTTGGCGAGAATGCCGGTCGTATGGATGAAGAGCGCCATGACGCCGGCGAAGGGCCCGAGGCCGACGGCGACGACGAACAGCACGGCGAAGACGACTTCGTGGATGGCGCGGAACATGTCCATCAGCCGCCGCGTCGGCTGGACGATGTACCAGGGCGCGAGGTTTTCCGAGGAAAGGATGCCGAACGGGACCGAGAGGATGACTGCCAGAACGGTGCCCCACAGGGCGATCTGGACGGTGACCACCATCTCTTCGAGATAGTAGCGCCAGTCCTTGAAATCGGGCGTCAGGAAGCCGGAAGCGTACTGCGCCATGTTGTCGGCATCGGTGAAGAGAAACGTCCAACGCTCCATCTCGGCCGGCGCCCAACTGACGAGGAGCGCGAGCACGAGGCCGCCCCAAAGCAGATAGCCCGATACGGCGTGCCACCGATCGCGCTCGATCATGGGCTTGACGGCCGGGGCGGTGGTGGTGGATTCGGACATGGAGCTTCTCTCGGCCGACGGCTGCTGGTGGGACGGCGATCTTGTTGTCTGCGTGTGCGCCAGCACCCCTCTCTGCCCTCCCGGGCATCTCCCCCTCAAGGAGGGAGATCAGGCTTGCCGCGTAAGACGAAACTGCCGATCTCCA
>JACMIV010000113.1 GCA_014380965.1 Rhizobiaceae bacterium
ACACGCCGCGGCCGGAGACGGCGGGCCGGGTGGCCTCGACCGCGCCGATATTGCGGGAGAGCGGCAGGCTCATTGGCCCGCCCCGGACACGGAACCAGGGCGCGACCTGGCGTGGACGACAGCGCGCGCGTCATCGTCCTCGCGCATGGCGTTCACACGCCGCGCCGCGTCCTCGATCGTCGCTTGCCAGCCGGTCGCCAACGCCCGCAGCTGCGCGTAGGCGCGCTCCTCGCCGACGCCGTTTGCTGAGAGCGCCATCACCGCGCGCACCACCGTCTGCCGTTCGCCGATCCGCTCGCGCAGTGCAGAAATCTCGCGCGCCAGCGCCTGCCTCGCCTCGAATCCCTGGCCTGCGATGAGGAGCGCGGAATAGACGCCGGCATTGCCGACCGGCTTCAGGAGCTGCGCGTCGGCGCGGTGCGACAGCGCCCATTCGATTCGGCCGGGCGCCTCCGAGCCGATCAGCGCCACGAGCGGCATCGGCGCCTCACCGGGCGCCCAGGGAAACTGGGCATCGAAGCCCAGATCGGCGTCGAAGAAGAGGAAATCGGCACCCAGCACGGAGGCGGGCAGACCCGGCCAGCATTCCTCGATGTCGAGCCCGATCACGCCGAGCTGACGCGCGATCGCCGTCGCTGTCTGATGCGGACGGTGCAGGACGACCGCGCGGCGGCCGCCGAGATTGGGAATGCGCGACCGCCGCCTCATCGCACCACCCGCAGCGGCAAGCGCGGGAAGACCGCCTTCGGATCGTAGCGCGAGAGGTAAGGATCGGGTGGCACGAGATGAGAACTCGCTTCCAGGATCTCGAACCCTTTGCCGCGAATCCGCCCGAGCCTGACCGGAAGGCTCGCATGCTGCGTCTGCCGGTCGATCGCGATCTCGCCGAGGACCGTGTCGAACAGCCCGCCGGAGAACGCCGCCGCCGTCGCTGCCGGAGAATCGCTGCCCGTCCGCGCGATGGCGACGGCAAGAACGGTCACGGCGGCATGGGCCGCCGCCATGAAGGAGGAGGTCGGCGCGGGCGCCGATCCCGGACGCGCGGCGTCGAAGAACGGCCCGATCGACAGATGCCCTTCGCCCGCCGTGCCGAGCGCTGGAAGCTCGTGTTCGGTGAGGTTGCAGGAGACGATCGGCCGCTTCTCGGGGCGGAAGCGTTCGTCTTCCCGCCCGAGCGCCGCATAGGCCTCGAAGAAGGCATAGGACGACGGCCCGATGAGGGTGTTGAGGACGAAGTCCGGCACGGTCGCGCGGATTTCCTCGATCAGGCGGTCGACGTCGGTGTCGCCCATCGCGAGATACCGCTCGCCCTTCACCTGCCCGCCGGCATCGAGCACGAGATCGCGCGCGACCCGGTTCGTCTCCCATCCCCAGATGTAGTTGGACCCGACGAAAAAGGCATCGGGCCCGAAACGTGGCGCGACATAGGCGATGAGCGGCAGAAGATGCTGGTTCGGACAGGCATGCATGTAGACGACATGCTCGTTCGCCTCGAAGCCCTCGTAAGGGCAAGCGTACCAAAGCTGGCCGCCGAACTTTTCGAGGACCGGGATCACCTCCTTGCGGCTCCAGGATGTGATGCAGCCGAGGATGTGGCGTGCGTTCGTCCTGCGCAGGATATCCTCGCAGAGCAAGCCATACGCGTCGATCCGTCCTTCGGGATCGCGCTCTATCGGCACGAACTCGATAGGCCCTTGCGGATCGGCATTCACCGCCTCAATCGCCATCAACGCCCCGGCTCGGCAAGCTTCTCCTAGGAGCGCATAGTTGCCCGAGCGCGAATAGAGCAGGCCAAGTTCCACGCGTCTTTTCAAAGCGCCTGTCCAAAAACATAAAAGCCCCGCCGTCCAGCGCCAGTGGCGCGAGGACTTGCGAGGCTTGATTGCCGTCCGGCATCTTGAGGCCGGTATGTCTCCTCAACACTACGCCTCGCCCATGCTCTGTCAAGCCGCGTTGCCTGAAGAGTGGACGTGTGCAAAAAGCGGGCAGTCGAACACCTGGATCGTTGGTATGCCCGTCCTCATTCCAACAGGCAGGATGCGATCAGAGAGGCCTTTTCAAGAATAATCTGTGCCGACGTTTGGCTTGAGCAGCTTCGATCGGACTGAGGCATGCGAGTGGTGGGGCTGCATTGCGCTGGTCCTCACTCACCGAAAGGAAACTTCATGGTCACTACAGTCGGCACCGAGACCACCATCGAGAAGCTCGTCCAGAACCTCATCATCCTCGAGCACGATGGGATCGCCGCTTAGTCTCGACGATCGTGTTCACAAAATCAGGGCTCAATCCGACTCCGCCTACCGCCAACGCACGCACGCCATGCCATGGACGGCAAATTTTACGCTTAGCCGCCGAGAGGCATGAATGCTTCGTCGTCAAGTTGGCAGGCCTTGCCGTTGCAATACCGCTCGTCGGGTCCTCGATCGACGAGCCTACTCATTCTCGACCCGACCGACCGACCGAGCGTGCCGATGGGTAAACCGCTTTTAGAACACAACTCCGACGTCCTTCGTCTGTCCGATAGTGTGGCTTTCGGGAAACACTGTCCGGGCGAGACGAGTTTCAGCCCCTGAACACGAAACTGCGACTTTGAGGCAGGTTGTCCATATGGGAGGTTGCCGCGCTGCTTGAACAGCCTGAAGCCCGCATACACTGAGCGAATGGTCCTCGAATGGACGCACGACAGGGAAAATTTCCGCAAGGCATGCTCGCGACGCGCGCCGTATGGGGAGCCCCCCTGATTCGTCCCGACGGCCGTTGTCTCTCGCTCTCCTGGCTCTCGACCTTGATCTTCGCCTCACTGGCATCGATTTTCGCGCTCGGCTGGGCGTTCGTCGGCCGCGACGCCGCGCACATCGAGCGCCCGCGCTTCGTGATGAACTGGGGACACCATGCGACGCCTGGTTCTCAAGCGCTCGTTCTGGCGGCCGCCGGCAGCAATGCCGGGATGGATGTGGCTGCCAGTGGAGCGTCCGTGGCCGGAGCCGAGGCGCTGCCCCAGCCTGCTTCCGCGGCGCCGTTCTCCGCCGCTCCGCTCCGTGCCCAATTTGCGACCGTTCCGGCTTCGGATGCACCAGACCAGACGCCGGAAGGAAGCCCCTTCGTCCACGCCAGGCTTTCCCTCTTCGCCTCGGAGGAGCCCCTGCGGGACACCTTCGCGCTGTCTCCCGAGCGTGACGTTGCAAACGAGCGGGTTCCGCTGCCGGTCGCCATGGGTCTTGTCTCGCGGCCGGACATCGACGATCGGGTGATGCTCACAGCACTCGCGTTTCCGCTCGCCGACGCGAAGGCGCGGCAGAGAGCTCCCGCCAGCCTGTTCGACGTCGTCAAGCCGCCTTCCGAGCCCCTCGCGACAGACGACATGGGTGATGACAACGCGCTCGATCCGGCACGTTTCGGAGGCTTGGCTGAGGCTCTTGGCTTCGCGCCCGTGCGTCGCCGACGGGAGACGCCGCAATTTGCGAGTTTCGAGCTCGGATCGACCAGCCCGTCCTGGCGGCGATTGGCCGACGGCAATGCCGGTGAAGCGCGGGCGATGACGCCGGCGAGGAGCTGGGATACCGCCGCCGAAGAGACCGCCGAGCTCCGTCGCACCAGCTCCTTCCTCGCCGCCTCGCTGGAGGCCGGGGCATCCGAGGCGTTGGCAGAGCTTTCTCCAGGCGGTCCGCCGTCGGAGGGGCGGGTCTCTGTCGACGGCGCCGGCCAGCCGATCGAACCGGAAGAGGTGTTTTTCGATCGCGCGCGGGAGCCGATCGCCCGGGCAACGGTGTACGACGCCGTCGAGCGCTCAGCGCGGTCCTACGGGTTGTCGCCTGACATGACGGCTCGAATCCTGAAGCTCCTGTCGGCCGAGTATGACTTCGACCGAAGCGTCGAACAGAGCGACCGGCTCGACGTGTATTTTTCGCAAGCCGGCGAAAACGATGCGGTCACCGAAGCCTCGGAATTTTATTTCGTCCGCGCGACCTTCGGCGGCACCTATCGGGCCTTCTACCGCTTCGAGACCGACGACGGCACGGTCGCCTATTTCGGTCCCGAGGGGCGCAGTTCCGGACAGTTCCTGCTCCGCAATCCCGTGCCGTCCGGGCGGTTCCAGTCAGGATTCGGGATGCGGCGCCACCCGATCCTCGGCTACGACCGCATGCACAACGGCATCGACTGGTCGGCGCCGAAGGGGACGCCGATCTTCGCGACGGCAAGCGGCACCGTGGAGCGGGCAGGCGTGAACGGCGGCTTCGGGCTTCAGACGGTGATCCGCCACGACGACGGCTACACGACGTCCTACGGCCATCAGAGCGCGCTCGCCGACACGGTGGCGGAGGGCGACCGTGTCCTGCAGGGCGAGGTCATCGGCTTCGTCGGATCGACGGGTCTCGCGACCGGGGCGCACATCCACTACGAGGTCGCCAAGGACGGCGTCGAGATCGACCCGATGCACCTGAAAGCCTCAGGCGGCCCCCTGCTCAGTGGTGAGCGGCTCGACGCGTTCCTGGCGGAGCGGGACCGCATCGATGCGCTCGTCTACAGCGGCGAGGACGCCATCCTCAGTCTTGCCGCCGTCCGCGACTGAGGCGGCCGGCCACCCGCCGGACACCAACCAGCAGAGCCCGTCAATTGGGCCCCGATAATTGCGGGTTGCTATGGCCTATCGCTTCGGCAGGGCGAAGGTGAGCGAAGCCCAGTGGCTTTCCCAGGCAGCGTCCAGTTCGGCAGGCGCCTCGCGCATGTGGACGGCGTTGAGGATGAACCGTCCGCCGCCAGCGAGAGGGATGGTCGCCTTCCCCTCGGCGTCGGTCCGCAGCACTTGGCGGGTCGGCGTGCCAGCATTCTTGGAGCCAGCGTCCTGGAAGCCAGCGTCCTGGAAGATCGTGATCTGGATGTCCGCCGCCGGCTGCCCCTGCCAGAGCAGCGTCACGGGCAGCGTTTCCTGTGCGGGATCCGCATGGGGGTTGCGGCCCGCCACGAGTTCGAACGGCATCCCGGTGACGATGTCGACGTCCTCGGCCGAGACCGGACCCGTCTGGACGAGGCTCTTCACGTTGCGCGAGAAGGCCTCGGTGAAGCCGACGGCCGGGAGGCCGCGCGCTGCGTGAGCCTTTGTCACCCAACCGAGCCCCTCGAGCTCCAGATAGGATGCGAAGAGGGCGGCATCCTCGAAGGTGACGCGGTTGGGCTTGCCGTAATAGGAGATCACGCTGAGGCCGGCCGGCGCAGGCTTCACGTCGATCGCGGGAACGTCTCCCTCGTTGCCCCTCACGTCGTAGGCCTGACCCCGCACGGCGAGGCGGAACGTGTGGAAGTTGCTCGACAGGTAGGGATAGGCTTCGGCGCTGAAGCCCTGGCCGACGCGAAGATCGGCGCGGATCGACGAGCCGGCAACCTCCGGCTGGAAAGGAACCGGGTCGATCCAGAATTCATGCGCCTCTGCGTCGAGACTTAGGCCGAGGCCGAGGCCGAGGGCGATCGCGGCGGTGGAGGCGACCAAACGGAGCCGGTTCAATAGATGCCCTCGATTTCGAGCGGCAGCTTGCGGTAGGTCGGCGTCATGAGCAGGCTCTCGGTATCGGCTTGCACCTCGACCTCGCGGAGCCTCGTGTATTTCCCCTGCGACGCCGCCTCGACGTCATGCTTGCCGCGCAGGATCGTCGGCCGTAGGAAGACGTAGAGCGTGCGCCGCGTGTCGGCCTTCTTCTTGCTGCGGAAGACGTTTCCGAGCAGCGGTACGTCGCCGAGGCCCGGGACCTTGGCGTCGCTCGACGTTTGATCATTGGTGATGAGGCCGCCGAGGACGATCGTGCTGCCGTTGTCGGCAAGGACCGTCGTCTGGATGCTGCGGCGGTTGGTGATGAGATCGGCGGCGCCCGGAACGTTCGCGTTCACCAGCGACGACACTTCCTGCGAGACCTCCAGCCGGATGACGTCGCCGTCGTTGATGCGCGGCAGGACGCGCATCGAGATGCCGACATTTTCGCGCGTGATCGTCGTGAAGGGCTGGATCGTATTGCCCGGCGTCGTGAAGCTTCCCGTGCGAAACGGCACGTTCTGGCCGACGATGATCTCGGCCGACTGATTGTCGAGGGTAGTGAGGCTCGGCGTCGACATGAGGTTTGCCTTCGAAGAGCTGGCGAGCGCCTGGACGAGGATGCTGAAGTCGCCGCCGAAATTGGCGCCGATCGAGAGGCCGTCGGTCGACAGTGCCGCCGATGCCGGGACGCCAAGGAGCCTCAGGACGCTTTGAAGCGAGGTTCCGGAGTTCGAAAAGGAAGTCGCGGCGAGACCTCCCGACGCCCCCGTGTCGCCGATGCCGAGCTGGACTCCGAACTGTTCGGCGATGTCGCCGGAGATTTCGACGATTGCCGCCTCGATCATCACCTGCGGGCGGCGGATGTCGAGGGAAGCCACAAGTTCCTCGACCTGCGCGACGGCCGTCGGGTTGCCCCGCGCGACGATTGCGTTGATGTCGGGTGCCGTTTCGACCGCGATCCCGTTTCCAGAAAAGCCGCTCGATCCGGAGGACTGGCCGCTTCCACCGCTCGACCGCGACGGCTGGCTCTGCTGGCGGGATGCCGTGGCCGTGCCGAGGATCTGCTCGCTGAGACCGCCCGATCCGCCGCCGCCGTCGATGCCGAAAGTCGGCTCGGGCTCGGATAGCGCCCGCGCAACGGGGTTGGTGACGCCGGCCCCGCCTCCGGTGAGCCCGCGCAAGACGTTGATGACGGATTCGGCGTCGGCGTATTTCAGCCGGATGACCCGCGTCGTCGTCGCGCCCTCGCCGGGCTTGTCGAGGCCGGCGATCAGTTCGCGGGCCTGCGAGATGAGTTCGCCGCTGCCCTTGACGAGAAGCGTGTTGGAACGCTCGTCGACCGAGACGCGCATGGTGTCACCGAGAATTTCGGAGAGGACGTTCGCGGCGGCGGCCGCGTTGGCGTAGCGCAGCCGGAACGTCGCATAGCCGCTGCCGTCGCCGGCATCGAGCGACAGCGCGAGGCTCTCCACGCGCCGGACGTTCTCGGCGCTGTCGGTGATGACGATCGCGTTCGGGCGCTCCAGCGCCTCGAGGATGCCGAAGGAGGCGACGAGGGGCTTCAGCACGCGGAGCGCCTCTGCAGAGGGCAGATTGCGAAGCCTTACGAGACGTGTGACGAAATCCTGGGAATCCGGGGTTCCGGTGCGATCGATCGTCGTTCCGCCCTGAGCCGCCGATGTCTGCGGCACCACGCGCCAGACTTGCCCCGACCGCACGGCGGCAAATCCGTTGACGCGCAGCACCGATTGGAAGAGCGACCAGACCTCCTCGCCGTCGAGCGGCTCCGAGGAGATGACGGTCACCTTGCCGGCGACCTTCGGATCGAGCACCAGAGTACGCCCGGTCATTCGCGAGATCTGCTCGGCAAACACCTGGATATCGGTGTCACGAAGGTTGATGACGAAGGTCTCGCCGCCGACGGCCGTCTGCGCATACCCCCCGCGCACATCGGCCGCGATCACGGCGACGAGCATCAGGACGGTCAGGACGGCACGCGACAGGATACTCAATACACTCACCTCTGGATGATGAAACTCGGCGTCGCGGTGATCTCTATTTGAGCGGGAAAGACATGAAGACTGGGCGACCCTCGCGCATCACCTCGATCCGCACTTGTCCCGAAGCAATGATCGTGTCCATCAGCAGGCGGTCGCGTTCGATGTCGCCGACCCGCTCCCCATTGACTTTGGATATCAAATCGCCCGGACGCAAACCAGCGCGCAGGACAGTCGAGGTGGCGTTCTGATCGACCCTGTAACCATCCTGCGACACGGAAAGCCCGACGCTGTCGAGCAGCGATTTCGGGTTGTGGGTGATCCGGCGGCGATATTCTTCGAGAACCGGGGTCTGCGTGCTGCGCGGAACGGCACCGACCGCTGGAAGTCCGCTGTTGGTGATTCCGGCCACGATGTTGGCAACGCCGGAGGGCTTCTGGGCGGGGTTTGGAAAGGACAGCGACTCCACGCTGCCGCCGACCCGCAGCATGACCTTGTCGTTCATGACTTCGAGAACCGTCGCCCGCCCCTCCACCGAGTCGCCGACGCCGTAGATCTCGGCGCGACCGGCATTCGAGGCGATCACCGCGATCGAAGCCTCGGGCGCAGCGACGACGACGCCGTGCAGAACGAGGCCGAGGCTCGTCTCCTTCGCCGCCTCGACGACGACGGGCGCGGCGGCCGTTCCGAAAGGCGCTAGCCTGATGATCGGCGCGGTCTCCACCGCCCGGTCTTGCCGAGGTTCGGCAAAGGCCGTCGCGATGTCCAGAACCTGCGTTCCGGTCTGACCGGACAGCGACCATGTCAGCGTCGCGGCCGCCCGCGCGACGGCGACGACGAAGATGCAGGAGAGGAGCCGCAAGCCCCAGCGACCGAGCGTTTCGATCATGGCTCTCTGCCGGCGACGTCGAGAAAACCGGTGAGGACGCTGGCCGGGCCCGCGGTACCCGCCTCCACGACCGAAAGCGTCACGGCGGCGAGATCGGGGTCCTCGGTTTGCGAAAAGACGTAGCGCACCTCCCAGTCCCGACCCAGCATCGATGCCGTCTGCGGCTCCTCCGGAATGGGACCATTCGAAACAGCAAGATCGGCAAGCGCATTCTCGCCGACCCAAAGCGCGATCGCCCGAGTTTCGAGCCCGTCGATGCGGCCGACCTGCGCCTCCGACACCCCGATGAGCGTCACTGCGGACAAGGCAAGGATGGTCATCGCGATCAGCGCCTCGATTACCGTGAAGCCGGCATTCGCGTCGGTGGGCCGGCGCGGGTCGGTCATGGCGCTACGCGCGCGGCGCGCGAGGCAAGACCATCGTTCGAAACGCGCCATGCCCCGCCGGAACCGGAAAATACGATCTCAGCGCCTTCGCTAACGGCGTCCGGCCGGATGGGCAGGCGCCCGAGGCTCGGTTCGACATCCACGGCGATCCCTTCCGCCATGACATGGCGCGACCCCAGCATTTCACTGGGATGCCGTCTCCAAGCATTGCCCTCGTCCGACCAGACGTCAACGCCATAGCTCGCGCCGTCGAGGCGCAGCGAGAGGTCGGCGCCGGTGAGCAGGGCCTCGTCGGAAGCCATGGAGAGCCGGTTGGCAAGGAGCCTGGCTTCCGCCTCCAGCCGGTCGGTGCGCTCGCCCGAGCCGAATGACAACATCGTGAGACCGGTCATGGTGGCGAGAAGCGCGAGGACGACGAGGACTTCGAGGAGCGAAAAGCCCGCCTCGCCGTGGCGTGTCATGGCCGCACCGGATCGCGGTTGGAGATGTCGGCGTTCAGCCCCTCTCCGCCCGCTTGACCGTCCGCCCCGTAGGACATGAGGTCGAACCCGGCGGATTCGCCGGGACTGCGATAGACGTAGGGCTGCCCCCAGGGATCGACCGGCGCCTGCGTGAGGTAGCCGCCCTCGCTCCAGTTGACGGGCTGCGGCGACTGTGTCGGCTTTTCGACCAGGGCGTCGAGACCCTGGCGTGTCGTCGGATATTGCCGGTTGTCGAGCCTATAAAGTTCGAGCGCGCTGCCGATGGATTTGAGGTCGGTGCGCGCCACGGTCAGCCTTGCTTCGTCCGGGCGACCGATCACGTTCGGCACCACGACTGCGGCGACGATGGCGATGATGACGAGCACGATCATCATCTCGATCAGCGTTACGCCGCTTTCGCCGTCCCGATCCCGGTCCAGGTTCGAATCTGCGCTCCGTCCTGCTTGCCGCTGTGCCGCGCTCCGCATCCCGAAGCCTGCCGACAGGGTATCGTCAGAATTACCGCCTGCCTTCATCGATCCGTCATTTCCCTCTTCCGGCGCCTTGCAAGTACGCCGCCCCGACCCGGCGTGACAATATTTACGATGTGTGGTCTAAAAAAGTTTCGCGCGACGCGACGTCCGGGCGCAAATTCGGTCGGACATCGTCGGCAAGGCGTCCATCGGAGCAAGGGTCATGAGCCGGATCGGAGCAGAACCCGCCCCGCGGCTGGACGCCGTCGTTCCGTCTGTACGCGGCGGAGAGATCGTCTGGGACGCGGAGCCGATCCCAGGAGCGATGGCTCTCCTGGCCGGCCGCAGGCCTTGCGTGCTCGTGCCGGGCGAAGAGGTTCTCGCCACCGCCGTCGACCTGCCGCTCGCCTCTCACCGACAGAGGCTGGACGCCGTCGGCTTCGCCGTTGAAGGCATTCTTGCCCAGCCTCTCGCCCAGGTTCACGTGGCGCTCGGACCGCAGATCGCGCCGAAGCGTTATCTCGCCGTGATGACCGCGCACGAGACGATGGCGGAGTGGACCCGTCTCCTGAAGGCGGCAGGCTTGCCGCAAGCGCGTCTCTTGCCCGATTTCCTCGCCCTGCCGAGCGTCATCGAAGGCGGCTGGACGGTGTTTGTAGAGGGAGGGCGGGCCGTCGTGCGGCGAGCCGACCTTTCCGGCTTTTCGACCAGGCTCTCGACGCTGCCGGCCGCGTGGCGGCTGGCGGGATGTCCGCCGATCGCCTCCTGCGGAGAGCCGCTGGAGGCGCTGTTCCTCGCAAGCCGCGTCGAGATCGCAACGCCGCTCGTGGCGGATCCGGTCGCTGCCGAATTCACCCTCGGGCAGGGCGTCTATGCGACGTCGGCGTTTCAGGGTTCCGGCGTCCTCGGCCGGGCTGGCTGGATCTGCGCCCTCGGGCTTGCCGCGCTCGGCATCATCAACGTCGCCGACACGCTTGCCTTGAAGCGGCTCGCGTCCGACCGGCGGGAAGCAGCGCAGGCGGAGATCTCGCGCGTCGCGCCTGGCACCAATCCTGCTGACGATATCGAGGTGCAGCTCGGCCGCATCCTGCCGGACTCGGAGGGCGAGCGCACCGGCCGGTTCCTGCCGCTCTTTGCCGCCGTTGCCGAAGCCTTGGAGGCGGAAGCGGGAGGGATCGTCGTCGAAAGCCTGACCTACGATGCGGGCGACGGCCAGCTCGGATTCGAAGTGGCGGCCGAAAGCCTTGCCGCCCTCCAGCGGATCGAGGCGACGCTCACCAATGCGGGGCTCGCGGCTTCGAGCGGCGTCGCCACGGCCGAAAGCGGCGGAGCGAAGGTCCGCATCGTCATCGAGGACACGCGAGGGGCGGCGGGCTCATGAACCTCCTGTCGCGCATTGCCGAAACGATCTTCGGTCTTCGTGCCCGGCTGGCCTTCCCGTCGCCGCGCTCATCCTTGGGCGGCGAAGCGGCGTCTCGCCTCGTCGAATGGTATGCGGGCCGGGACCGCCGCGAGCGCATCCTCCTTCTCGTCGGCTCCGTCGTCGTGGCGGTCTATGTCGCTTTTGCCGGCGTCTGGCAGCCGCTGTCCGCGATGCGCGAGACGGCGCTGGCCGACATCGCGAAATACGAGGCGGTGGCGGCCCGCATCACCGCCGCCGGTACGAACCTGTCGCTGGCAGTGCTGCCGAGCGCGGCTTTGCCGGACGCGGCCGTCATCACCGAAAGCGCGACCGTCATCGGCCTTACCATCCGCCGGCTCGAACCCGAGGGCGATCGGACGCGGATCGAGGTCGAGGACGCGGACTTCGCGGTGCTCGTCGACTGGCTGGCACGCCTCGAAACCGAGCATGCGCTGCACGTCGCGACGATCGAGATCGATCGACGGCCGCCCCCGGGCATCGTGTCGGCCCGACTTTCCGTCGAGAGGTAGGCAAAGAGACATGAGCGCATCCGCGATCGAAGCCTTCGATGACGCCGACCAGGAGCCCGCTTACACCGGCTCGGCGCCGGTCCTCCCCTATCCTTTTGCGCGCGCCCATGGCGCGGTGCTGCGGCGGCAGGGGGACGGCCTCGTGCAATGCGTCCACCGGCCGGCACTCTCGCTCGACGCCTTTCTCGAGATCCAGCGCGTCGCCGGCTCGGACTTGTCTCTCCTCGAAGTCGAGGAGAGCGAGTTCGAGAAGGTGATGGGCCAGGAATACAGGAACAGCGCGACGGAAGCTGCGGAGGAGGCGGCCGCCGCCGACACAGACCTTGCCGCACTTGCCGACAGCGCGGCCGCGGTCGACGATCTCCTGGATCAGCGCAACGACGCGCCCGTGGTTCGCCTCATCAACGCCCTCCTGCTCGAAGCGGTCAAGGAAGGCGCATCCGACATCCACATCGAGACGCACGAGCGCCGCCTCGCGGTCCGTTTCCGCGTCGACGGCGTCCTTCGCAAGATGATCGAGCCCAAGCGCAGCCTCGCCCCGCTCCTCGTCAGTCGCATCAAGGTCATGGCGCGCCTCGACATCGCCGAGAAGCGCCTGCCCCAGGACGGGCGCGTCTCGCTGCGCGTCGGGGATCACGAGGTCGACGTGCGTGTCTCGACCATCCCCTCGCAGTACGGCGAGCGCGTCGTCATGCGTCTCCTCGACCGCGACGCGACGCGGCCTGGCTGCGACGCGATCGGCATGGGCGAGCGCGACCAGGCGGTCTTCGAGCGCATGCTCCGCCGGCCGGAAGGCATCCTTCTCGTCACGGGCCCCACCGGCTCGGGCAAGACGACGACGCTCTACGCCGCGCTCGGCGACCTCAACGACAATGTCCGCAACATCATGACGGTCGAGGATCCGATCGAGTACACGATGGAGGGGATCGGCCAGACGCAGGTGAACCCGCGCACCGACCTGACCTTCGCGCGGGGCCTGCGCGCGATCCTGCGCCAGGACCCCGACGTCATCATGGTGGGCGAGATCCGCGACGGGGAGACGGCGCAGGTCGCCGTCCAGGCGAGCATGACCGGCCATCTCGTCCTCTCGACGCTCCACACCAACAGCGCCATCGGCTCGGTCACCCGGCTCATCGACATGGGCGTCGAGCGCTTCCTGCTTGCGCCGATGCTGACCGGGCTCATCGCCCAGCGCCTCGGGCGAACGCTCTGCGCCGAATGCCGGGTGCCCGACCGGGCGTCGGCGATCGATCGCGACCTCCTCGGCGGCAAGATCGAGATCGGCGCTCCGCTGTTTCGGCCGCTCGGCTGTCCGGCGTGCTTCGGCAACGGCTATCGCGGGCGGACCGGCATCTACGAAGTCGTCGAGATCGATTCGGAGAGGGAGGCGCTGATCCACAACGGCGTGGCAGAGGCCGAGCTCGTCGAGGCGGCGCGCCGGAAGGGCCCGAGCCTTCTCGAAGACGGCGCCCGCAAGGTGGCGGCGGGGCTCACCTCGGTCGAGGAAGTCACGCGCGTCTCGCAGGCCGAAGCGGCGCCGGGGGTCTGATCGGTATGGCGGCCTTCCTCTTTCGCGCGGTGGACGCCGCCGGCCGCAAGCATGGCGGCGTGATCGAGGCCGGGAGCGCCGCCGGCGCGCGGGCGACGCTTCGCGAACGCCAGCTCCTGCCGATTTCGGTCGAGGCGACCACGGCGGCCTCGAAGAAGACCGAGGGAGCGGCGGCAAGGCCTGCCGGCTTCTCCCTCGGGCGGCGCAAGGCCAGGATGAGCGGCCGTGACCTCACCCTCGTCACCCGCCAACTCTCGACGCTGATCTCCAGCGACGTGCGGATCGAGGAGGCGATCCGCACGGTCGCCGAACAGCACCGGTCGGAGGGCATAGCCTCGATTCTCCTCAACGTGCGTGCGGCGATCCTCGACGGGCGCAGCTTCG
Organism: Rhizobiaceae bacterium; assembly: GCA_014380965.1. GTDB lineage: Bacteria > Pseudomonadota > Alphaproteobacteria > Rhizobiales > Rhizobiaceae > Plantimonas. Next base: position 13,596 of record JACMIV010000113.1, read on the forward strand.
CGCAGGCGCTCAGTGACTATCCCGACATCTTCACCGGCTTCTACCGCGCGACGATCGCGGCCGGCGAACAGTCGGGAAAGCTCGGCTCGGTCCTCCTCCATCTCTCCGACTTCGTCGAGAATCGACAGAAGAACCGTCAGACCGTGCAGCTCGCGCTGCTTTATCCCGCGCTCCTCGCCGTGGTTTCGCTCGGCATCATCGTCCTCCTCCTCACCTATGTCGTCCCCGACATCACCCGCGTCTTCATCGCGCGGGGTGCCGAGCTCCCTTTCCTGACCCGGGCTATGATCGCCTCCAGCGACGCCGTCACCGCCTATGGATGGATGGCGGCGGCGGCTCTTGCGGCAGGGGCGTTCGTCTGGTCCCGCTGGGCGCGGGTGCCGAAGAACCGGCTGGCGGTGCATCGGGCGATCTCCCGCAATGCGCTGACGGCGCGCTTCAGCAGCCAGATCAACGCCGCGCAGTTCGTCGGCACGCTGGCGACTCTCGTCCAGAGCGAGGTCCGCCTCGTCGAAGCGCTGAAGGCGTCGGCCGGCGTTACGCCCAATCATTTCGTGCGCGAGAGAATCGCCGGCATCGCGACGCGCGTCGAGGAGGGGGTGAGCCTGCGCTCGGCGGTGAACGAGGCGGCCTGCTTCCCGCCGATGGTCGCCGCCATGATCGCCAGCGGCGAGACCAGCGGCAAGCTCGGGGAGGCGCTCGCGCGCGCTGCCGCCGACCAGCAGCAGGAGCTCGATGCAAGGGTTAAGGCGCTGGTCGCGCTGGTCGAGCCCGCCGTGCTCCTCCTCATGGGCGGGCTCGTGCTCGTCCTCGTTCTGTCGATCATGCTGCCGATCATCGGCCTCAACGACCTCGCCGGGTCGTGATCTCACCGGACCTTCTTCAAGCCTCAGAAAGGATACTCGACCGTGATGGGACCGGAGGTCGGCAGGGCGCCCGTCAGCCTCGATCCTTCCGGATGGAGCGTCGCCGAAAGGACGCGGGCGGCAATGCGCAGATCGGCGAGGGGCACCCCCGGCACGGCCGTCGCCGCGACCGACAGCCGGGATCCCTCGGCGTCCATCGTCGCCGTCCCCGTCAGAGCGGGCACCTCGATGGCCGCCTCCGTGACGATGCCGGTGCACACGGACGGGCCGGACCGCAGGCTCCCGACGGCGCCCTGACGATCGTTCGCGATCGCGACGCGCGACAGGGCGAGGGCAAGGGAGCCGTCGCAAGCGATGGTCGTTCCGGGAAACGCCATCCGCGCGAGCCCCCAGCCCGCGCGTCCATCGACGCTCGTGACCGCAGAGCGGGTCCACAACGAGGCGCGCCCGTTCAGCCTCGTGTCCACCCCGGTCAGCGTCCAGTCCGCGTCGAAGGCGAGGTGGAAGAGGCTCCAGAAAGGAAGTACCTGCCACTTCAGCTCGTAGCCACCGCGCAGGATGGCCTGGCCGTTCCATATGGTGCCGGAAACGTCTATGATTTGTTCGGGCAGTTCGACCTGCGAAGCGACGAGGCTTGCGGGAACGCTTGCCGCCAGACTGACGGCGTAGGTCGTCGAGCCGAGAAGCGCGAGGAACAGGATCAGCCTGACCCAGCCTTGCATGTGGGAATGTCTCTCCGATGCTGACTGACCGCCGCCGGTTTCTGACTCGTTTGGGATCATTCGCTCTCACCGCATCGGCCGCCGCGATCGTTTCCGGATGTAACACGACGAGTTTCGAAGCGGCACGCCAAAAGGTGGCGCTGCTCCTGCCGAAGAGCGGGCGGGCCGCCGCGATCGGACAAAACCTCGAACGAACGGCCGAAGCGGCCGTGCCGAAGGGCGATCCCTATGTCGAGCTCCTCGTCGTCGAC
>JACMIV010000114.1 GCA_014380965.1 Rhizobiaceae bacterium
CTCATGGTGCGGCAGGACAGGCCGAAACGTCTTCTTCCGGACCGGTCGATGCGTCTGACGATGGCATCGTCGGCGAGATGATGCGCTCGGGACATAAGATGCAGGAGGAGTATGCGAAGGAAATGGCCAGCCTTTTCGATCGCTACCAGCGCATCGCACCTGCCTCGTGAGTTTTCCGGCGGCGTGACGGGAGACGGCAGGCCGGCTGTCCAGGTTGCGCCGGCAGCGCAAAGAGTGCGATGACGGCGGTGCGAAAGAGGCGGGCTTGGTCATACGCGACAACGCAAGCGGCCTTCGCTGAGGCAGGGTCGTCGGCCAAGAGGCGATTGGTTTATGGCAGATCGGCCCTATCTCGACTGAATTGAGGAGATGGCCGAGCTTCGGCCTGCGACCGGTGGTGAAATGCTTCTGATCAATGCTTTGATCGTCTTCTTCCTCATTCTTCTGAACGGCTTTTTTGCAATGTCGGAACTTGCGATGGTCTCGGCCAAGCGGTCCCGTCTCGTCCAGCTCGCGGAAGGTGGAAGCAAGGGTGCAAGGCGTGCGCTGAAACTCGTCGACGATCCGACCGGCTTCCTCTCCACCGTCCAGGTCGGCATCACCCTCGTCGGCATCTTCGCCGGCGCCTACGGCGGATCGGTCTTCGCCGGCCCACTCGCCGTGGTGATCGAGCCCGTCCTCGGCGCCTCGGCCGACACGACCGCGTTCGTCGTCGTCGTCATCGTCATCACCTATCTCTCGCTCATCTTCGGCGAGCTGGTGCCCAAGCGCTTCGCCCTCACGCGCTCGGAGACCATCGCGGTCGCCGTCGCGCCGATCATGCAGGGCCTCTCGAGCATCGGCGCGCCGATCGTCTGGCTCTTGCGGATCTCGACTGTCGCCGTCGCCAGGCTCGTCGGCGCGAGCTCGGAGGATTCCAGCATGGTGACGGAAGAGGACGTGAAGGCGATGATCGCCGAGGGGACGCAATCCGGCGTCTTCGAGGAGAAGGAGCGCGAGATGCTGGAGGGGGTTCTCAGGATCGCCGACCGCTCGGTGCGCTCGATCATGATTCCGCGCCCCGATACCGTCTGGCTCTCGATCTCCGACAGCCAGAGCGAAATCCTCGACGAGATCCATGCGTCCGGTCATTCGCGCTTTCCGGTGATGGGCGTCGATGCCGAGGACATCGTCGGTGTCGTGCAGGCGAAGGACCTCCTCGAGCAGCAGCGGCAGTCGAGCGCGATCGACCTTCAGACGGCGTTGCGAGAGCCGCTCTTCGTCAACGAGACGATGCCGATCCTGAAGCTGCTCGACCGTTTTCGCGCGGTGAACCTCCACATGGCGATCGTTCTCGACGAGTACGGCTCTTTCGAAGGCGTCGTGACGCCGACCGACATTCTCGTCGCCATCGCCGGTTCGCTCCCGGAAGGCAAGGACGACGACTACAGCGCCGTCAAGCGCGCCGACGGTTCGTGGCTGCTCGACGGCGGAATGCCGATCGACGACGCCGAGCGGGCGCTCGACCGCCTGCGCCTGCCGAAGGAGCGCGACTTCGAGACGCTGGCGGGCTTCGTGCTCGAACAGTTCGGCCACATCCCCGAGGTGGGGGAGACGTTCGAGTGGAGCGACTGGCGCTTCGAGGTCGTCGACCTCGACGGTCGCCGCATCGACAAGGTGCTGGCCACCCGCATCGACGATCGGGCCGACGAGGGCGAAGGCACGTCCTTCTGAAAGATGGAGTGGCCGGCGACCGACGTGCTTCGGTGCATCAGAGACGCGTCCAGGTTCCGCCGCTTTGTGATGAGCGGATCGACGCTTCGATGAAGGCGAGACCGTCCATGCCGTCCGCAAGGGTCGGGAACACCACGCCTGCGGGAGGTCTGTCGCCCCGGCGGGCTGCCTTGATGGCCTGCGCGATCTCCGAATAGAGCGTGGCGAACGCTTCGAGATAGCCCTCGGGATTGCCGGCGGGAATGCGGGCGACGCGCCTCGATGCATCGTTCGCGCCAGCGCCGTTGCGGCTGACGATCTCCATGTTTCGACCCAGCGGCGACCAGATCATCCGGTTCGGTTCCGTCTGGTGCCACTCGATCGAGCTCTTGCTGCCGTAAACCCTCAGCGTCAGTCCGTTTTCCTGCCCGACCGCGACCTGGCTCGCCCAGAGCGAGCCCCTCGCCCCGTTGGCGTAGCGCAGAAGAATCTGGACATCGTCGTCGAGCCTTCGTCCCGGCACGAAGGTCGTCATCTCAGCGCAAAGTTCCGCCACCTCGAGCCCTGTGACGAAGCCGGCGAGGTTGAAGGCATGCGTGCCGATGTCGCCGATGCAGCCGCCGGCGCCCGAACGGGCCGGATCGGAGCGCCACTCCGCCTGCTTGTGGCCGCTGTCCTCGATCTTCTCGGCCAGCCAGTCCTGCGCATACTCCACCTTGACGATGCGGATGTCGCCGAGCTCTCCGGCATCGACCATGGCGCGCGCCTGACGGATCAGGGGATAGCCGGTATAGGTGTGCGTGAGCGCTAAGATGCGCCCCGATCGCGCGACGACCGTCTCGAGTTCGCGGGCCTCGGCGAGCGAGATCGCCAGCGGCTTGTCGCAGATGACGTGGATCCCGGCATCGAGGAAGGCCTTGGCGGCAGGCACGTGAAGGTGATTGGGCGTGACGATCGAGACCGCCTCGATCCCGTCGGGACGGGCGGCCTCCGCCTTCGCCATGCTGACGAAGTCGGGGTACGACCTTGCCGGGTCGAGCCCGAGCGCTGCGGCCGAGCGCGCGGATTTTTCGGGCGTCGAGGACAGCGCTCCCGCGACGAACGCGTAGTGATCGTCGATGCGCGAGGCGATGCGATGAACGACGCCGATGAAGGCATCCTCGCCCCCGCCGACCATTCCGAGCCTGATCCGACCGCCGCCCATCAAAGCCTCACCCTCGCTCATCAAGCCATCCTCCATGACGATTGGCCCGCCCGACAACGACCCACCGCCGCTCCACTTAGCGCGCGCCAAGCAAGCGGTGAGAGATGCTCGCAGAATGACGATCGCGACCGAAGGAGGTCGCTGAGATATCGGTCCGGGGGTTCAAAATCCCATCCCGAATTTGGCGCTACGCCAAAGCTAAGGGAAAGCGTTCTCAGCGAATTTAGGTCGGCAAACGGTTCTGACCCTCACCCTCGCAGAACGACTTGCCCAAAACGGCTAAACAGTGCTTCGAAGCTCACACACATCATTATCGCTCAGGCATTTCAAACTCAGAATATGCTGAAAAAGAAATGGTGCGCCGGTCTGAAAAAAACTGCGAACCCATATACCATTGTGATTGCTCGGCAGAAACTTTCGTCGACAACGAGCGGCTCTACAAGGAAGTGCGTTGAAATGCGCAATCCATGCCTGTCATCAATGAAGTTCACGTTCGGATTCAGGCTGCGGAGCTGTACTTATTTTTGAATGGGAATCAGTTTATTTGTATTAAGCTTCTGATCACGGGATTTGCACCGCCATCTCAGCGCCACGGTATCTCGCGACTGCCCGATATGGGGGGCGAAAAGCCGGTTCGGCGGAAGTTCAGAGCGTACGCACTCGGTTGTTTTCATCTCGACATCGCCGAGGTCCAGATCGCTGAATTCGGGATTTATGCAAGGGCACTACCGAGTGAATGAGCAAGTCGTCACAACACTAAAACCCCAACGCTGCAACGGTGCTTTACTTGTGACGACATCCCGAATGAATTTCGGACACCGCAGCAATAGGGATATCGTCACATGTTCGAACTGATTGTCCGAAACGCAAGTCTCGTCGATGGGCGAAATGGTATCGACATCGCAATCCTCGACGGGCGGATCGCCGAGATCGCGCCGCGGATCGGGGCCGAGGCGGCGGACGAGATCGATGCTGCCGGCCAGCTTGTTTCCTCGCCCTTCGTCGATCCGCACTTTCATATGGACGCCACCCTCTCGCTCGGGCTGCCGCGCATGAACCGCTCCGGCACGCTTCTCGAGGGCATCGCGCTATGGGGCGAGCTGAAGCCGCTTCTGACGATCGAGGCCATGGTCGAGCGGGCGCTGCGCTATTGCGACCTCGCCGTCGCACGAGGACTTCTCTTCATCCGCAGCCATGTCGACGTCAGCGATCCCCGGTTGCGGACGGCCGAAGCGATGATTGAGGTGCGCGAGAGAGTCCGACCCTATATCGAGCTGCAGCTCGTCGCCTTTCCGCAGGATGGCTACTACCGCTCGCCCGGAGCGGTCGCGCTTCTGGAGCGCTCGCTCGACATGGGGCTCGACATCGTCGGCGGCATTCCGCACTTCGAGCGGACGATGAGCGAGGGCGCCGCCTCGGTAGAGGCGCTCTGCCGCCTCGCGGCCGAGCGGGGCCTACCCGTCGACCTCCATTGCGACGAGACGGACGATCCCCTCTCACGTCACATCGAAACGCTCGCGGCGGAGACCGTGCGCTTCGGTCTCCAGGGCCGCGTCGCGGGATCGCACCTGACCTCCATGCATTCGATGGACAAGTACTATGCTTCCAAGCTCATCGCCCTCGTCGCGGAAGCGCGAATCGATGCGATCGCCAATCCCCTGATCAACATCACTCTGCAGGGCCGCCACGACACCTATCCCAAGCGCCGCGGCATGACGCGCGTACCTGAGCTTCTGAATGCCGGCGTCAACGTTGCCTTCGGCCAGGATTGTACCATGGACCCTTGGTATCCGTTGGGCTCCGGCGACATGCTCGACGTCGCTCATATGGGCGCCCATGTCGCGCAGATGACCTCTCGCACGGCCCTGAGAACCGCCTTCGACATGGTGACGGTTCACGGCGCCAGGGCGATGCGGATCGACGGCTACGGGATCGCAGTCGGGGCCAGGGCCGATCTCGTGATCCTGCAGGCGCGAGATCCGATCGAGGCCGTACGGCTTAGGGCGCACCGGCTGATCGTGCTCAAGGCAGGCCGTATCGTCGCGCGATCCGAACCGCGCACGAGCCGCCTCGACCTGCCCGGTCGGCCGCAGACCGTGGACGAGGCGGACTACGCCCCGACCGAAGAAGGCGCTAGATCTGCCTAATCTAGCGGCTTGACAAAAATTCATGCAGATCGTGAAGTCGGCCGCACGCCGAGGGGCGATCTTGCGGGGAGTTTTCATGTCCAATCTCATCACGCGCCGCGGGCTTTTGGCAGCGGCCGGAGCCGGCGTCTCGACGTTTGCGATCGGCGGACGGTTCTCGTTCGCGGCCGAGCCGATCAAGGTCGCGGGCGTTCATTCCGACCCCGTCGAAAACGGCTGGAACTCGCGCATCCATGAAGCGCTCCTGTCGGCCGCCAAGGACGGCACGATCGATTACGTCTTTTCCGAAAGCGTCTCGGCGACCGACTATGCCCGGGCTCTTCGGGAATATGCCGAACAGGGCGTCAAGCTGATCTGGGGCCAGTCCTACGCCGTCGAGACCGAAGCCCGACAGGTGGCCGCCGACTATCCGGAGACCGCCTTCCTGATGGGCTCGTCGGGCGGTCCGGTGGCCCCGAATTTCGGCGTTTTCGGCACCCGCAACCACGAGGCCGCCTATCTTGCCGGCATGCTCGCTGCGGGCCTCTCGAAGACCGGCACCTTCGGCTCCGTCGGCGGCTATCCGATTCCCGAGGTCAATCTTCTCATCAACGCCTTCCGCGCCGGCGTGACGGAGATCAAGCCGGACGCCAAGTTCCTCAACGGATTCATCGGCACCTGGTTCGACCCGCCGAAGGCCAAGGAGGCCGCATTCGCGCAGATCGACGCCGGCGCCGACGTCCTCTTCGGCGAGCGCATCGGCACGGCGGACGCCGCCAAGGAGCGTAAGGTTCTCGCGATTGGATCGCTCATCGACTACCTGCCGCGCTATCCCGGCACCGTCTTCGCCAATGCCATGTGGTACTTCCGCCCGACCGTCGACGCGATCGTCGCCGATGTCGCGGCCGGCAAGCCGGTCGGGCGGGACTACACCGAATACTCCTTCATGAAATACGGCGGCAACGACATCCTGTTCGACTCGGCGCTCGTCTCCCCGGAAGCGCTGACGGCGATGGAGGCCAAGCGCGCAGCCATCAAGGACGGCAGCTTCACCGTCGCCATCGACGATACCGAGCCGGCCTGAGGACGCCTGGCCGACGTCGGACCTTTTACCGTGTGCGACGATGACGGATGACCCTGCCGACGGCCTGTCGCTCGCGTCAGCCATCGCCCGTGGCGAGACGACCGCGACCGAAGCGCTGGCCGCGTCGCTCGCACGGGCGGCGGAGATGGCTTCGCTCGGCGCGATCCGCCATTTGGATGCAGCGCTTGGAGCGGAACAGGCGGATCCATTGACGCGGGCGTCATTCAAGTTGGACGCGCCCATGCCGTTCTTCGGGGTGCCGTTCCTCATGAAGGATCTCGGCAGTCCCTCGCTCGGCCTTCCGGTCGTCGCCGGCGCCCGGCTTCTGATGGACGCTCCCGCCATCGACGCGGACAGTGTCCTCGCTCAGCGTTTCCGGGCCGCGGGCCTCAACCCTTTCGGCACGACCACCGTCCCGGAATTCGGTCTTTCGCTTTCGAGCGAGCCCTCAATCGGTCCGATCGCCCGCAATCCGCTCGATCTCTCGCGGACGCCCGGCGGGTCATCCGGCGGTGCCGCCGCTGCCGTCGCGGCC
>JACMIV010000115.1 GCA_014380965.1 Rhizobiaceae bacterium
GAAAATAGTTCCAGGCGGCGAGATGGCCGACGAGCGGGGCAGTGTCGATGCCGGCGAGCTCTTCCTCGCCGACCGAGAAGGCCATGACCGGGATGTCCTCGGCGGTGATGCCCTGGTTCGCGAGTTCCTTGTAGAACGGAACGTTCGCGTCGCCGTTGACGGTCGAGACCACGGCGGTCTTCTTGCCGGTCGAGCCGAACTCCTTGATCGCCGTCACCTCGGTCTGCCAGTCCGAGAAGCCGAAGGGCGTGTAGTTGACCTTGATGTCTTCCGGCGCGACGCCCTTCGACTGGAGATAGGCTTCGAGGATCTTGTTCGTCGTGCGGGGATAGACGTAGTCGGTACCTTCCAGCACCCAGCGCTCGACGCCGTCCTCCATCAGATAGTCAACGGCCGGAATCGCCTGCTGGTTAGGAGCGGCACCGGTGTAGAAGATGTTCTTCGACGATTCCTCGCCCTCGTACTGGACGGGGTAGAACACGACCGTATCGAGTTCCTCGGCAACGGGCAGGATCGACTTGCGCGACACCGACGTCCAGCAGCAGAACACGGCGGCGACCTTCTGCGCGGAGACGAGGTCGCGCATCTTCTCGACGAAGAGCGGCCAGTCGGAGGCGGGATCGACGACGACGGCTTCGAGCTGCTTGCCGAGAAGCCCGCCCTTGGCGTTCTGCTCCTCGATGAGCATCAGCATGACGTCCTTCAGCGTCGTCTCGGAAATCGCCATCGTGCCGGAGAGCGAGTGGAGAACGCCCACCTTGATCGTGTCGCTGCCTTGAGCGAGTGCGCCGGTCGCTCCGAACGTCCCCAGCGTCAATGCGGTGGCGGCGCCGCGCAGCCAGTGGATGGCACCATTCATGAGACGATCTCCCTTCGCTCCGAGCCGCCCCCTGACGACCCAATCGTCAACAGATTGGCAAGCCCCGTGCCAGATTGGTGACCGTCCTCGCTGACCGAAATGCGAAAGGCTCACGCGCCTTTACAGTCGGAGCATGACAGGCGCCGGCGCCGGCCGCGGTTCCGAAACAGGGGCCCGGACGCGGGCGAAAGCGGAATTAAAATGCCTTCAGAATGCACAATCGACAGCTTCGATGAACAAGAATTACGCTGCCTATAAGTCGTGCACTGCATTCAGAGCGCATCGCCTAGACCGATGAGCAAAGAACTTCTTTTCGGGGCGGGCCCTCCAAGCGCGCCCCGACATCAGGCTTGTCGTCGAAACTGCGGTCCAACCAAACCGTCGCGGCTCAGATCGGCTGCTTGCGATCTTCCGGCCACTCGCATTTCCAACTCTTGACCTTCCAGTCCGGATGATTGCCGGCCCAGTCCGCGACGTAAGGGGAGGACAGCATCATGCACTGGGTGAGCGTGCCCCGGCTCTCGAAATAGAGATGCTCTTGCTTGCAGTTGCTGGGGTCCGAGATGAGGCAGACGGACAGGACGAGATCAATCAGTTCCATGGGTTCCTCCGGGCCAACGGCCCCGCTGACGGTGCCCACCGCAAGCTTCGGCGTGGAGCGCAACAAACTTGCGCAGTCGCCAACGACATCATGCCTCCCCCCGCCACGGCCGGCCACTGCGACAGGTTGCTCCGCGGGCCCTGCCATCAGATCAGAGCGGCACGAAGATCTCGCCCCGCCCGAGCACCGCCGTGTCCCCTCCGAGACGGCGCATCGGTGCACCGTCGAAGAGACCGCCTGCGAAAGGCTCGGCGGCGAAGGCCCGCGCCATCAGCCGCAGCACGATGAGATCGGCCGGCCCGTTGTCGAGAAAGGTCGGGGCGGTGGAGGCCGCGCCTCCCGCTAGCACCAGCGTCCCGCGCTTCATCAGACGCCCCGGTCCCCGTCCGGCCTTGCCGCCGACGACAAGCGTTCCGGCGATCATCCGGCATCCCGCGTTCTCCCCGGCATCGCCACCGATCAGGATAGTCCCCCGCCGCATCCGGTCGCCCGCCCGCGCGCCGACCGCGCCGAGAACGTTGATCTGCCCGCCGCGGATGCCGACGGCTTCCCCCGCCAGCGGTCCGCAGAGATCGTCGCCGGCGTCCCCCGCGATGGTCAGGGTGCCGCCGGTCATGCCCGACCCCGCGAAGGGTCCGGCGGAACCCCTTACCTCGATCGTGCCGCCCGACATCGCGCGACCGGCCTTCTGACCGACGTCGCCCTCGACGAGGATCGAGCCGTCGCTATGCCTCTCGCCCACACCGTCGAAACGCGCGGAGCCGCCGGCGAAGCGAATGTCCGAGAGGTCGCCATAAGCGACCGCAAACAGGTCGCCGACCGTTCGTCGCTCGTTCGTGGTGCCGATCTCGATCGCACCGATTGCGGCTTCCGTCAGACCGGCGAGAGAAGACCCGGTCAGTCCCGAGAGGTCGAGCCTCTGGTCGGGCTCGGCGCGCAGCGTGAAGGTCAGACCGCTCATGGCGCGAGATCCCTGAGATGATAGTGGTGCGGCCCCAGCATCCCGCCGTAATTGCCGGCGCTGACGCGCAAGGCTCCCTCCTCCGGACCAAGATCGACCACCGCTTTCAGCCCGACGCGCATCGCTTCCGCAACGACCTCGGAGGTGACGCCGTCGATCACGATCTCGAGCACCGAGCCGATGTCCGGCGTCAGCGCGGACTTGGTGACGCCCTTCAACGTCGGGCAATAAGCGTCGTTGGTGGAGGCCATCATGCCCTTGTACTTGCCGCCGACCTTCGAGCCGGAGCGCACGACGCCGCCGGGAAACGGCATGATCGCACCCTCGACCTTGTGGATGGCCTCAACGGCGATCTCCGCGGCGATCATCGCCTTCGCCGCGTCGGCGGCGAGAAACAGGAGGTTGCCGCCGCCGACCGCTTTGGTCGTCAGTCCCGTCTTCGCCTCGCAGAGGAACTCGCCCTCCATCACGGGCATCCGCCAATAGTGTTTGCCGGCAAATTTCTTCGAGATCTGCCAACCGTCGGCGAAGTAGCGGATGGCATTGCCGAGGTCGATCTTGGTCTCGCCTTCGAGCCCCTCGAAACAGGCCGAGGACGGGCTGGTCAAAATGCACTGGCCGAGCCGGGTGACGAGCATCTTGGCGAGGCCCCCGGCATCCATGCCAAAGATGAGAAGGCGCGCGCCCGGTCGCCCATCCGGCGTCTCCTCGGGCGACAGCAGCCGGTCGATGCCCGCCTCGCAGCCGCAGGCGATGACCGACGTCGCGAACCCCGTCATCGCGCGGGCGGCTTCCAACACCCACTTCTCGTTGGCGGCGGTCACGATGATGCCGGTCCCGGCCATCGGGAACGCCTCGGCGAACGTGTCGTCGATGGTGACGCCGTTGCGCACTATCGCTGCCATGGGACCACCTTGAACGGATCGGCAGGACCCAGAGCGTGGCCCGGGACCTCGAACCAGCGCGCCGGAATGCCGTAGGCGTCGTCGTAATAGGCGTCGAGACGCTGCGTCATGGTGGGATCCGACTTGGTGTCCAGCGTCAGCGTCCTGCCCATGCGGCGCTCGACGACCTTTCCGTCCTTCACGACCAGATGACCGTCCTTGAAGAGGTAAGCCGCCTTGCCAAACATCTCGGCCTTGTCGGAGGCCTTGCGATAGACCGACACATCGGCCGTGGTGCCGGTCCCGAGATGGCCACGGTCGGCAAGGCCGAGCAGTTTGGCGGGCGCCGCCCGCGTCATGATCGCGATCTCGGCAAGCGTGTATTCGCGGTCGATCTCGGCAAGCCGGGTCATGCTGACCGCCGCCTTCGGCAGCGCCTCGATCCAGCGCCGCCGCACGTCCCGGTCCATGAGGAGCGCGAACACTTCGGGATAGGCGGTGAAGGGCGCACCGTTCGGATGGTCGGTGGTGAAAAAGACGCGCCAGGGGTCCTCGATGAGGAGGAACAACTCCAGCCCGATTGCCCATTGCAGCGCGTTGAAGTAGTTCGCCTGCCTGTAGTCGATCGGGAGGACGCCGCCGCCGTTGCCTTCCGCGTCCTGGATCACGCTCTTCTTCGGGCTCGCGCCGCCGCGCCCGCCGAACTGGCGCATGGCGTCGGAGGAGACCGTGACCGTCTGCCCGAACATGACCTGCCCGATGTCGACAGTGATCTCCGGCGTAGCGTTGACGATCTCGGCAAGCCGCGTTCCTTCGGAGGAGAAGGCGCGCTTTCCGCTCGAGCCGTAGCCGTAGAACTGGATATGCGCCAGATGCATCGGCACGCCTTCGGCCGCCTGTATCGTGATCTCCGCCGACTGCGCGCTCGTGCCGGGAATGCCGAGATTGTTGCAATGGACATGCAGTGGATGGGCGATGCCGAGCCGCGACACCGCGCCCTGGAGCGTCTTCACGATCGACCGCGAGGTGACGCCGTAGTCCGGCACCGCGTCGTCGAAGGAGAAGGCGCGCACATTGTCCTTGAAGGCCGCCGACCCCCCGGCGTTGATCGTCTTCACGCCGAGCGCGCGCGACGTCGAGACGACATGCGCGACGTAGTCGTCGATGGCCTGTTCCCCTTCTCCCGCCCGAATCATCGAAAGGAGGAAATCGTCGTTGCCGAGAATGACGAGCGTCGCCTTGTCGATGATCGGAATGTCGGCGAGTTCGAGATGGGCGTGGAGGGCGGCCGACGGCGCCATCGCCGGCTCGACAACGGTCGTGAAGCCCATCTCGGCATAGAGAAGCCCCGTCTCCTCGGTCGTCCAGCCGACCTTGGCGAGCGGCGTCTTGTCCGGCCGCGCCTGGAAGGCCTTGTGGAACTCCGGCAGGAGCAGCCGGGCCGTGTTCACATGGCCGCCGGCGATGTGGGAGTGGATATCGATCGCGCCGGCCATGACGACCATGCCGGTGCAGTCGATCGTCTCGTCCGCCGGTCGTCCGTCAGAAGGCGCGGCGACGATCCGCTCGTCCTCGATATGAATGTCGCCGACGCCGTCGCGTCCGTTCACGGGATCGACGACGTGGCCGCCCTTCAGCACCCTCAGCATCAGGCCGCCCTTTCCTTGCGCTGGGCGCGAAGCGCATCGGCGATGGCGCCGAGCACGTCCGCGGCAGAGCGTTTCGCCGCGCCGTCTGGCCCGCCCCCGTCTGCCTCGGCCGGAACGAAGCTGCCGACTTCCTCGCGATAGAGGACGCCGGCATGATCGCGGCCGGGAACGCCGATTTCGAAGCCAACGGCGGCTCCCTGCGGCATCTCTCCACCCATGAGCACGATCGCGTCGACACCCGCCGGGAGGAGAGGTGCCGCAGCACCTTCCAGACCCGAGACGTGGACGACGAGGTCCGTTTCACCCGCCGCGATCAACCGCGCGCCGTCGTTCGCCCAGGCATCGTGTGACCACGCGCCGCCATCCGATTCTGCAACCACGAAGCGGCTGCGAAGCGGGAACCCGGTGACGGAGGTGGCGATCTGCGCCGCGCCGTAAGCCTGCCCACCGCCGGTGAGCGAGATCGAGGAGGCGCGCGTTGCAAGATTGAGATCGGCGACGAGGCCTGCCGCCATGTCGATACCCAGCGTATCGAGCGAATCAACCGACCAGATCACGCAGACGAAAGCGCCCCCCGACAGCGTGGCCGCAATGGCGGCGGCGGCCTCTGCCGAGATCGGACCATCGCCGGTCGGCCGGCCGCCGAGCACGGCGCGGATCATGCCGAGAGCATCGGAAAGCCCGTCCGCCGCACAGGCCACCACGTCGACGGGCGCCGCACCCGCGCCCGGCAGGGGCGACGAGCCGCCGCCGAGCCAGACGATCGAGCGACCGGCACCGTCGGCAGAGGGCCGACCGAGATCACGGACGGCACCGAGAACGAAACCGATCAGATCCGCAGCACTCTCTGCTGCCTCAGTGCCGACGATCAGGAACCGATCGGCCCGGCGCCTCATCTCGGCGGGCGTCGCCGTGAAACGGCCCGAACTCCGCGTCACCTCGATCGCGCGGTAGAGACCATGGGAATCGCGATGGTCCACGACGCCGCCGCAGAGCTTGGCAAGCCCCAGCGCCGCCTTGACCCCGGCGACGTCGGTTTCAAGCCCTGTGATCAGCGGCAGACGACTGTGCGCCAGAAGCCGTGCCGCCGCTGATGCCGCTTCGCCCGGCGAGGCTTGCGCCCCGTTGATCCACGCCTTGCCCAAGAGGAATCGCTTTCTGGTGCCCGGCGTCAGTTAATGGAAGTCCCGCTCCAGCGCCAAGCCCGCCTGCGAAATAATCCTCAGCGGTCGTATTTGATGTAGGCGAAGCGGGCGTCCTCCGGGGTACCGGTCAGCGCGCCGCCCTCCTTGCCCGGCTGCCAGGCGACGACCTCCTCGATCTTGCGGGCGAGTTCGAAGCACTTGTCCGAAACACCCTTCGCCGCATGATTCGTCAGCCGCACTTCGACCCAGGCGTAGGAAGCGGTCAGATCGGGATGATGGAAGGCGGCTTCAGCGAGGTGACCGACCGTATTGATGACCATCAGCGTCGATTTCCAGGAATGCGTCTTGTAGGTCCGGCGAATCCAACCGTCTTCGAGCCTCCAGGTCGGGAGTTCCGCCGCAAGGCGCGTCTCGATCTCGTCCGGGGAATAGGCCTTCTCGCTTCTCTCCGTCATCGAACGTCTTCTCCCTTGCCGCTTCGAGTCAAACCATAATAATAGGACGCGGGCATCAGAGGGTAGGAAAAAGAGTGAAAGCGGACGTCGTAAGCGTCGCAGCGCCCGCGCGGCTGCATCTGGGCTTTCTCGACATGAATGGCGGTCTCGGCCGCCTGTTCGGCGGGATCGGCATGGCCGTCTCGGCGCCGGCGACACGGCTCAGCCTGTCGCGCGCCATCGATACGACCGTCGAAGGCCCTGAAAAGACCCGAGCCCGGTGGCATCTTGAAGCCATGCGCTCGCACCTCGGCATCGAGCACCACCATCATCGAATGGTGATCGAGGAGGTGATACCCGCCCATTGCGGCCTCGGTTCGGGGACGCAGATCGCGCTCGCCGTGGCAGCGGCCCTTCGCGAGTTGAACGGCCTCGCGCTCGACCCGGTCGGCGATGCCGACTATCTCGGGCGCGGCAACCGTTCCGGCGTCGGCGCGGGCTTCTTCCTCGACGGCGGCGTCCTCGTCGATGGCGGCAAAGGCGAGAGGGACGGACCGCCGCCCGTCATCGCCCGACTGCCCTTCCCCGAAACATGGCGGGTGATTCTCGTCCTCGATCCGGCGCGCCGCGGCTTTGCGGGCGCGGCCGAACGCGACGCCTTCGAGGCCCTGCCGCGTTTTCCCGAACGCGACGCCGCGGACATCTGCCGCCTCGTCCTGATGCGCGCGCTGCCCTCGCTCGCGGAGAAGGACATCGAAGGCTTCGGCTCGGCCATCGCCGACGTGCAGCGCCGCGTCGGTTCGCACTTCGCCCCGGCGCAGGGCGGCGTCTTCTCGAGCGCCAAGGTGGCGCTCGCGATGGAGACGCTGGCAGCGTCCGGCGCCCACGGCATCGGCCAGAGCTCCTGGGGCCCGACGGGCTTTGCCATCCTGCCGTCGGAGCAGGAGGCGGCCGCGCTGA
>JACMIV010000116.1 GCA_014380965.1 Rhizobiaceae bacterium
CGCGCCAACATAAGCGGTTTCGTCGGCGAGCTTCAGCGCGTAGCCGCACAGTTCGGCGCGCTGGTCTTCGTCGAGATACGGCGCCGGCGCGCGCTCGACGACCTTCTGGTTGCGGCGCTGGATCGAGCAGTCGCGCTCGAAGAGGTCGACGACGGTACCGTGCGTGTCGCCGAGGATCTGGACCTCGACGTGCCGGGCGCGCTCGATCAGCTTCTCGAGATAGACCTCGTCCTTGCCGAAGGCGGCCTTCGCCTCGCGCTTGCCCTCGATCACCTCGCGTTCGAGGTCCTTCTCCTCGCGAACCGCGCGCATGCCACGCCCGCCGCCGCCCCAGGAGGCCTTCAGCATGACGGGATAGCCGATCTCGGCTGCCATCCGTCGGACCTCGTCCATGTCGTCCGGCAAGGGTTCGGTCGCGGGGATGACGGGAACGCCCGTCTCGATCGCGAGATTGCGCGCCGCCACCTTGTTGCCGAGCCGGCGCATCGTGTCGCCGGTGGGGCCGATGAAGATCAGGCCGGCCTCGCGGCAGGCGTCGACGAATTCGGGGCTCTCGGAAAGGAGCCCGTAGCCCGGATGGATCGCATCGGCACCCGACAGCTTGGCGACGCGGATGATCTCCTCGATCGACAAGTAGGATTCGATCGGTCCGAGGTCCTTCGGCAGATGCGGGCCGCGCCCGACCTGATAGCTCTCGTCCGCCTTGAATCGGTGCAGCGCAAGCTTGTCCTCTTCGGCCCAGATCGCGACGGTCCTGATTCCGAGTTCGTTCGCGGCGCGGAAGACGCGGATCGCGATTTCGGATCGGTTGGCGACGAGAATCTTGGCGATGGACAAGGACGGTTTCTCCCAAAAAAATTGTGCCCATCTCCCTCCCGAACGAAAAGATGAGCCGGTTGTGATCGAGATTGCGTCGGCGCCAAGCGTTTCGCAAGTGCGAACGAAGGGTTGTCGCGCGAGCGACCGGAGCTAGGGTTTCCGCCGGCCATCAAGGCGTTCAGACCCGGTTGCGCTCGAGCGGCGTGCGCTGTGCCCAGCCACTGCGCTTTTCCTCCCGCACGAAGGTGAAGAGGCCGGACGCGGCGACGATCCCCATCCCGGCGATACCGATCGCATCCGGGAATTCCTCGAAGAAGAGCGCACCGAGCAGCGCCGCCCAGATGATCTGGCTGTATTGCGTCGGCGCCACCCGGTTTGCCGGCGCAAGGCGCGTCGCCTGGACCTGCAGGAGGTGGCCGAGCCCGGCCGACAGCCCCGACAGGACGATGATCGGAAAGAGGTGAGGCGGCGGCGCGACGTAGGACGGCAGCATCAAAATGCCGTTGACGAGGATCGCGCCGACCGTCACCGAGCCGATCAGCGTGATCCGCCGTTCGCTGGGTCCAAGAACGCGCAGGACGATGACCGTAACCGAACCGCAGAATGCGCAGCCGACCGCGGCGAGATGGCCGGGCAGGATATCGCGGAACCCCGGCCGGATGACGAGGAGGACGCCGAGAAGACCTGCGACCACCGCACCCCACCGCTTCCAGCCCACGGGCTCCTGGAGGACGAGGCGCGACAGGATCGTCACGAAGATCGGCAAGAGGAAGATCAGCGCATAGGCTTCGGCCAGCGGCAGCGTAGTGAAGGCGACGACGGCAAGGATCCCGCCGGTCGTGCCGCTGATCGTGCGCACGAGGACGAGGCCGGGATGACGCGGCACCAGCACCTCGGCCCAGCGCTCGCTTTTCTCCTTGGTGAAGAGGGCCGGAAACAGCGCGAAAAGCGCGGAGAAGAACCCGATCTCGAAGACCGGGATCGCGCCGCCGAGCGCCTTGATGAGGGCGTCGCTGCAGGCATAGACGAAGAAGCAGAGGAAACCGAGGAGAATGCCGGTCTGCATGAGGCTTTGGCCGATCGGATCGGGAGACGGCGGAAGGCCGGGTCGCTCGACTCAGCCGACGATGACCGCAACTCCCCTACGCGAGGACCTTCAGGCTTGGAAGCCTCTAACGCGCTCGCGGCATCGCACCGACGATGTGCGTCGTAACGGTGGAGAAGGGATGCGCGTGCGGCCCAGAGAGGGTCTCTCGGATCAGCGCTTCTGCTTCGTCCAGAAGCTATCGACGAAATCGGGATTGGTGTCCTCGTCGCTGCGGTCCCCGGCGTTGACGCGGTTGTCGAGCACGACGGGCGTCAGAAGCGGCGCTCCGGCTTTCGCCATCGCGAGGATCTGCTTGTGCACCGGGCCGATGCTCGCGGGGTTGCCGCCCTTGGGAAACGAGCCTGCGGGTCCGGACACCGCCCGCGCGAGCGATCCATCCGGCTTGACCGTGTAGTCGATCGTGTGTCGATGCACGACCTGCCATTCCGTGGCGCTGATCGCGGTGAAGTCGCCGGTGCTCTTCTCTCGTCCGCAGAAGATCGAGACGAAGTAGCGCTCGGTGGAGATGCTGCGGATGTAGTGCTTGACCGACATCATCGCGCTCGACGAGTTCGACTTGGAATCGATCGTGTGACGCAGACGCCAGAGCGGCCCGTCGCCGAACTTCGCCCCAATCTTGAAGGCGTGGAATCCCGCCTTCTGCGGCAGGTGGGGCGTCGCCGTGAAGCGACCGGCCGCGAACGTCGTGAACGGCTTGGTAGCGTCGGTGGTGTCGACCTCAAACCCGTTCGAACCGTTGATCGCGAGGATCGTGCGGCCATGGCCGCGATGCTCTCCCCAATATTGAACGACGAGCGTCGTCTGCCGGATGCCTTGGACGAAGCCGAAGTCGAACCTCGTCTTCAGTTCCGGGGCCGACAATGCCGGAAAATCCTTCTTGGGGAAGAGTACGACATGGGAGGCGTGGAAGTTGATCGAGGTGCGGTTGCCCGCCACGTTGAAGAGTGCGGGGCCTTCGAGCAGCGAGATGTCCGTCGCGGGATCCATGACGGCGAAGGCGAATTTTTCGCCGAAGAGGACGTCTGCCTTCGGCTGGAGCGAGATGACGTCGAAGAACTGCGGATCGTCGAATTCCAGTTGCGATGTCATCGCCTTTCCTTCGCGCTGGCAGAGGGCGTATCTTCGAATAAGGCCGCGCCGGCCCGGGATCCGGCCGAGGATTGAGCCCGGTGATCGTCTGTGGACGTCAAAAGCCTCGTCCCGCAATGGGCCGCATCGCCTTCACGCAAACCGGTCCCGAAGGCCGTCCCTCGACCTCCAGCATTTCGCGGTCGAGCGAGGCGATCGTCATCTTTCCGACGATGTCGTCGGCCGCCGTCTGGCGGCCCTTGGCGATGATGCCGCGATTGGTTTTGTAGGAGAGGACCGCCGCGGCGGTCGAACGTCCGTAGATGCCGGCGTCGAGATCGCTGGCGTCGATCTCGGCGCCGTCGAGGATGAAGAGCGCCGTCTGAATCCTCTTGACGAAGTCCCCCTGGTTCCCGGTGAGGACGTGAGACTGATCGCGAACGGCGCAATCGTTCAGGCGGGCGTCGGGAGACAGAAGCTCGGACTTCAGGCTTGCCATGCTTCCCCCACCACATCGATGCATCGACATGACGAAGGGTTATGTGCCGAGGTAGACTACGTCAAGGAAGTCTTTAATCGGCGACCTGAAACAAGGGCGCGTCGGAACTTCATGACATCGCGTCAGGTCACATCCATCATGCGCCGTTCCGCCTCCGATACGAAACAGAGGTCGAGGAGCTTCTGCACCTCGGCGGCGCGGCGGAAAGAAGGGTCGCCGTTCTCGCCGGACAGAAGCGCGATGAGGAAGCGGTCGGCGTTCTTCGGCGTCGGCGGGCAGTCGATGCGCCGCCAGGTCTGCGTCTCGATGTCGGGTCCGAGGCAAGCCTCCAGCCACGAGGTCTCATGGTCCGACCAGATCTTCAACGCGCCGGTCTCGCCGTGGATCGTAAGGTCGAGATCGTTGAGCTTGCCGGTGGCGAACCGCGTCATGTGGACGACGCCGAGCGCCCCGTTCGACAACTCGACCGTCAGCGCGACCGAATCGTTGACGTCGAGCCTGTAGGCGCCGATCGCGCCGCCCTCGGCCTTGTCGAAGGTCTTCATCCGGGCCGAGAGCGCGGTCACGTCGAGGCCGGTGCCGTAGGTGACGAAGTCGAGGATGTGCACGCCGATGTCGCCGAGCACGCCCTTGGAGCCGTGCGCGGAGGAGAGCCGCCACAGCCAGCGCTCCTCGGTGCGCCAGTCGCCCCAGTGCCGCCCGGTGAGCCAGCTCTGCAGGTAGCTCGCCTGGACGTGGCGGACCTCGCCGATCTCGCCGGCGGTGACCATGCGGCGGGCCATCTGGATCGCGGCGGCGTTGCGGTAGGTGAGGTTGACCATGTTGACCAGCCCCGCCGCCTCGGCGGCCTCGGTCATGGCGAGGGCGTCGGGGTAGGTGGACGCGAGGGGTTTCTCGCAGA
>JACMIV010000117.1 GCA_014380965.1 Rhizobiaceae bacterium
CGACGCTCGGCCATCCGCTGTCGGACCTCGCCTATCAATGCATGCAGTGGCGCCTGCCGAATGTCGGCGCCTTCCGCGGCCTCGGCGGCGTCGACCGCGCGTCGCTCGGCATTCCGATGGAGGCGGACTACGTCGCGCACTATTGCGAGCGGCGGGGCATCGCCAGCATCGAAAACTGGTCCTTCTACATCGCCTTCTCGTTCTTCCGCCTCTCCGCGATCTTGCAAGGGGTCTACAAGCGCTTCGTCGACGGCAACGCCTCGAACCCCGTCAAGGCAAAGGTCTACGGCGGCACGGTGCCGGTGCTGGCGCGGCTCGCGAACGAGATGATCGACGGCGAGGCCGGACGATGAGGCGCTTCGACGGCCTTGCCGTCTTCGTCTCCGGCGCGACCGGCGGCTTCGGCGTCGGCATTGCGGAGGCTTTCGCGAGAGAAGGCGCGCGCCTCCTTCTCACCGACATCGACGCAGACCGGCTCGGCGATCTTGCGGCCCGGCTGGAAAGGGATGGCGCCGACGTCGCGCTGATCGCAGGAGACGTCACCGACGAGCGCCATTTCGCCGACGTCTCGGCTCTTGCCGAAGAACGCTTCGGCGGGCTCGACATCGCCGTCAACAACGCCGGCATCGTCCATCCCCCGAAACGCCTCGCCGAAGTCACCGCGGACGAGGCGATGCGGGTGGTGATGGTCGATCTGCTCGGCGTCTTCCTCGCGATGAAGCAGCAGCTCGCCGGTATGGAGGCCCGCTTTCGCGCGACCGGCAGGCCTGCGGCCATCGTCAACATCGCCTCCGTCGCTGGCTTGCGCGGCGCGCCTATGCTCTCGGTCTATGCCGCTGCCAAGCACGGCGTCGTCGGCCTCACACGCTCTGCCGCCGCCGAATACGCCCGCCGCGGCATCCGCATCAACGCCGTCTGCCCCGCCTTCGCCCGCACCCCCATGGCCCTCGACGAGATCGCCGGCGGCGGCCCGGACGCGGAGGCGCAAATGGTCCGCGGCATCCCGATGCGAAGGCTCGGCGAGGTTGCAGAAGTGGTCTCGGCCGTTCTCTTCGCCGCAGACCCCGTGAACGGCTTCATGACCGGCGCCGCTTTGCCCGTGGACGGCGGGCTTGCGGCAATCTGATCTCGGTCCGTGCTAGCGTTCCGAGATGCTGATCGCATCGATCGTCGGCACATAGACGTCCGGCGGCTCGACCGCCTCTATGAATACGTCCATGTCGCCCGGATCGACCACGCCGATAAAATCGGCGAAAGCGACCTCGGCCGCATCCCGCCCGACGCCGATCCGCACGAGACCTTCGATGGCGGCTTGGCGGGTCGGGTCGAAGAGATACCAGCGGCCATCGAGATAGGCCTCGAACACGGCGTGGAAGTCCGCCGGCCGCAGGCGCCAGGCATAGACGCTGGCGTAGCGGGCGGGGATGCCGAGCGCGCGGCACATGGATATCCCGAGATGGGCGAAGTCGCGGCAGACGCCTGCACGGTCGATCAGGCTGTCCAGCGCCGACGTATGGGCGTCGCTTGCCCCGGCGATGTAGCCGAGATGGCGGTAGATCCAGTTGCAGATGCCCTGCACACGGTCGTGGCCGCGGTCCATCCAGCCGAATTCAGTCGCCGCCATGTGGCGCAACCGGTCCGCCTCGCAGTAGCGGCTGGGATAGAGGAAGGGGAGCACGGACGGCGGCAGACGCTCGGACGGCGTTTCCCCGATGTCGGAGGCGTGAGCGCGTTGCGGCCGGTGATCGACGAGCGCCCGGTAGCGCAGCGTGACGGGGCCGGGCCCCGCCTCGAAGCGGATGCAGCGGTTTCCGGTTTCCGGCATGCGATAGCTCTCGATCGGAAGCTCCGGCGTGATCGTGAGCGAATCCTCGACGACGGTCTGGCTTTCGGTCTCGGAGGCCTGGACGTTGAATACGAACAGCGACCGCTCGTGCGCCTCGTAGGCGAGATCGCACCCGACCTTGAACTGCATGTCGACGTCCCGAATTTTGGAGGAAACGGCGCGATCGGCGCCGGAGGTCGAAGCGATACTAGGCAATGGCCTTGACTTCCAGATGTCGGTCGATCTTTCCACCGAGGGCCCGCGTTGATTTTGGTAGCCGATGGAGCGGCGTCGCGATAATGAACGGCCGGGCACTTTCATTTCGAATGGAGAAACGCGGATGGCGGCACAGCCCCCGGTTTGCGATTTCGGCTGGAATGCGATCGATGCGGAGCTTCCTGGCGTCGACGGGAAGCATCACCGGCTCTTCGACCATCGCGGCGACAAAGGCCTCCTCGTCGCCTTCATCTGCAACCACTGCCCCTATGTGAAGGCCGTCATAGACCGGCTCGTGCGAGACGCGGGCGATCTTGCAAAGCTCGGCATCGGCACCGTCGCGATCTCGTCGAACGATGCGGACCACTATCCCGAGGACTCCTTCGAGAAGATGGTGGTCTTTGCCGAGCGGCACGCCTTTCCGTTTCCCTATCTCTACGACGAGGACCAGTCGCTGGCGCGCGCCTACGGTGCCGTCTGCACGCCGGATTTCTTCGGCTTCGACACGGACCTCGGGCTGCAATATCGCGGGCGCATCGACGCCTCGCGCAAGGAGGCGGCCTCCGGAGAGGTCCGCCGCGATCTCTTCGAGGCCATGCGCCTCGTCGCCGAAACCGGAACAGGACCCGCCGACCAAGTCGCCTCGATCGGCTGCTCGATCAAATGGAAGGATGCCGCATGACGGCCGAACGCTCCTGGCCGAAGGCCGTCCTCTTCGATCTCGATGGAACCCTGATCGACTCCGCCCCCGACATCCACGAGAGCCTCAACCAGACCCTCGAAAGCCTCGGCGAGCCGCCCTTCACGCTGGAAGCCGTCATCGGCATGATCGGCGGCGGTGTCCCGAAGCTCATCGAGCGGGCCTATGCCGGCCTCGACAAAGAGCTCGATCCAGCGAGCCGCGACAAGATCGTTCAGCGCTTTCTGGCGATCTACAATCCCCGCGCCACCGAACTCACCACGTTGAACGCGGGAGCCTCGGATTCGACGCGCGCCCTTCACAAAGCGGGTATCCCGATCGGCGTCGTGACCAACAAGCCCGACGCCGAAACGCGCGAGATCCTCACGCATTTCGGTCTTCTCGATCTCATGGACGTCGTCGTCGGCGGCGATGCCGGCCCGGCGAAGAAGCCCGAGCCGGGCCTTTTGCTGCTGGCCTGCGATAGATTGGGTCTCGACGTCGGCGACGTCCTCTTCGTCGGCGACAGCGAGAACGACGTCGACGCCGCCAAAGCCGCGGGAATGCCTGTCGTCGCGGTGCGCGGCGGCTACACCAAGCGTGGTGCGGACGCACTCGGCGCCGACCTCGTCATCGACCGGCTGGACGGCGTCGAGGCGGCCATGAAGGCGCTGGCTCCGGGAGCGGAAGCTGCATGAAGGCCTTCATCTTCGACGTCGACGGGACGCTCGCCGAGACCGAGGAGCTTCACCGCGATGCCTTCAACGCCGCCTTTGCCCGGGAGGGGCTCTCCTGGCACTGGGACTTTCACCGCTACAAGGATCTTCTTGCGGTCTCCGGCGGCAAGGAGCGCATCCGCCATTTTGTCGAGACCGAGAACATCGAAACGGCGGGACCGCTGGACGATCTCGTCGTTCGGCTTCACCAGTCGAAAACCGACATCTACGGGGCTATGGTTCGCGGCGGGCGGCTGCCGCTTCGAGCCGGCGTCGCCGATCTGGTGGCGGAGGCCAAGCGTCGCGGCCTGAGGCTGGCGATCGCGACGACGACCTCGCGGGAGAACGTCGACACCCTGCTTGGCGTCGCGCTCGGCGGAACGGACGATTTCGAGGTGATCGCCTGCGGCGACATGGTGCCGAAAAAGAAGCCGGCGCCCGACGTCTATCTCCTCGCCTTGCGCGAGCTCGAACTCGGCGCCGGGGATTGCCTTGCCTTCGAGGACTCCTCCAACGGCCTTCGCGCGGCGAAGGGCGCGGGCCTGCGCTGCATCGTGACACCGGCACTTTACACGGAAGACGAGCATTTTGCGGACGCCGATCTCGTTCTTACCGATCTCCGCGACCACGCACCGATCTTCGCGCTCGGCTAACCGCACTTCAGTTAAGCGTTCCCCTGCAAACGCCCGCACTGCAAGGAGGGTGATGCGTTCCTGTCTTTAAGGAGAATTTCTCCAGTGCGCAGGGCGCTACTCGATCAGCCCGAGCCGGAGGGCGATCGTCACGGCGTGTGTCCTGTTCAACGCATCGAGCTTGCGACAGACGGCCGCCAAGTGGTGGTTCACCGTGTTTTCAGAGATAGCGTAGGCGAGCGCGATCTCGGCGCTCGTGCGCCCCTCAGCGACGAGCCGGAGACAGTCGATCTCGCGGACGGTCACGCCTGGGCGCGCGACGGCCTCGAGACTTTCTCGACTGGCATCCTCTCGCATCGTCCGCCTCTCTCCCGCCTCCGGCCATCGCCGACCTTAGCGCGACTTTAGTGTATCGAGCCAGTGTCGTAAGGACCCTTGCAACATACAATTTCACGAATTATTGGATATCATGCAGTTGCAGTCGTTTAAATGAGCCGGTCGTTGTGTGCTCAATGAAAACATGAGGCGCTTTATCCAATTATTGTTGCACGACACATCAGAAATACAGAGCGCTTTTTGCTTTGCCGCAATGGCTTGCCGTGTCGTTCGGCATCGAAGACGATGGTTACGCGGAACGTGGTTTTGGCCGTTGCGTTGTCTCACGGGCCGATTGTCGTTCGGCTCTTTCGAAAGCGGAAGGACATACCATTGAGCGAAGTGAATTATGAGATCGTCCCGCATGACGGCGGCTGGGCCTACAAAGTCGGCGACGTCTATTCCGAAACGTTTCCCTCGCACGATCATGCATTGGAAGCTGCCAAGGATGCCGCCGCGAGACAGTCGCTCGCTGGAGAAACCGATGGAATTTCCTATCAGGATGCCGAAGGACGCTGGCATGAGGAAGTCGCTGACGGCACCGACCGCCCCGAGGCGCACGTGACCGACCGTCCGACGTCCGGACGCTGACAGACGAGGTCCCCCGAAACCGGAAGCGTCGGTCGGTCGTGAAGCGTCCGCTGCAGGGCCATCGAGTTCGCCGCCAACGCCATCGGGAAATTGCGGTCCGACGTTCTCGTCTGTGTCGCCACACCTATCCACTCGCCTGAAACGACGGTCGTTCGCTACGGCGCGCTTCGAGGCTCTCGAAACTTCTAGCCTTTGCAGCATTGATGTTGCGAGGTCAGCGGCCCTATGCGGATCGACAGAAATCCGACATAGGTATGGGCAAGCTCAGGACTTCGACTGGCTTGCAGGAGCGACCGGCGATGCACATCGAACAGCGTGCGTTCGACTTCATCGACAAGACGCGCCGGCTTCGCGACCCAAAAGCTGTCTTCGAGGGACTACAGGCCGAGAGCAACGCCCTCGGCTTCCCGCATTTCATGATCACTGGCCTGCCGCTCCCGATGGAGGAACTCGCCCCGCTGGTCATGCTGAACGCTTGGCCGGAAGAGTGGTATGCGCGGTATATCGCGCGCAACTATTTTGCCATCGATGGCGTCGCGCAATGGTCGCTTCGTACGACGCAGCCGTTTCTCTGGCGCGACGTGCCGCCGGACGTCTCAGACACGAAAGCTGCGAGGGACGTCATGGGAGAGGCGGCGGCGTCCGGTTTCGTCGACGGATACGTCGTGCCGATGTACTCGGCCCGACACTGGCAGAGCGCCGTGGCTTTCGCCTCCTCGAACGTCTCCGATGTGTCGGAGCGGGAACTCGCCGCACTTCAGATCATGGGGATCTTCGCCGCCGGTGCCGTGCGTGAACTCATCGAGCCGAGCGAGCTTTCCTCCCGCAAGCGTCTCTCGCCGCGCGAGCGGGAGTGCCTCTCCTGGGCAGCCGCAGGAAAATCGAGCTGGGACATTTCCAAGATTCTCGGGATCTCCCATCATACGGCGCGTCAGTATCTTTCCGATATCCGCCGCAAGCTCGATGTGAAGACCATGGCGCAAGCGGTCGCCGAAAGCATTCGGCGCGGCGAGATCCGTCCCTGATCGAAAGCTTCCGCGAGTCGGCTCGCCGCTTTCGCTTGGATCGAGACGGCCCGACGCAGGACGTCAACCCTCCGCAACTGAGGGAATAGAACCACTGAGCATGCGGCTTTAGCGTCTCTCCGAATGATCGGAGAGGGCGAGACAATGCTTGATGTCCATGTCGTCACGGCTGCCAACGCGCATCTCTACGAGGATGCGATGGACGCCTGCTTCCGCTGGCGCCACA
This sequence comes from Rhizobiaceae bacterium, assembly GCA_014380965.1. Taxonomy (GTDB): domain Bacteria; phylum Pseudomonadota; class Alphaproteobacteria; order Rhizobiales; family Rhizobiaceae; genus Plantimonas. Next base: position 6,286 of record JACMIV010000117.1, read on the forward strand.
AGATCTATGTCGACGAGAAGCGTTGGATGCCGCCTCGGCCGGACGGCCGGGAAATCGACCAATTCGACGATCCGGACGCGACCTACCTCTTGGCGTTTCGTGGCGACGCCTTCGTCGCGGGCAGTCGCCTGCGCCCGTTCTCGCGGCCGACGCTGCTTGCAGAGGTCTTCCGGCGCTGGCGGGAATGCGCGGACTTCCCGTTCGGCCGAACGAGGCGGAGTGGACGCGCATGTTCGTCGTTCCGGGCCTTCGTGAAAAAGGCCACAAGGGCGTTGCGGCCGCAATGTGCTGCGCGGTCATGGAATACTGCCTCGACGAGGGCCTCGACTGGATCGGCGGCATTCAGGAAACTTACTGGCTGCCGCGGTGGATAGACTATGGCTGGGAGGTGCTTCCCCTTGGTCTGCCGCAGGACATCGACGGAACCTCCTGCGTCGCAGCGCTCTTTCGTGTCGGGCCGGATGCGCTCGACGGAGCAAGGATCGCTGCCGGCGTCAGCGAACCACAGGTGGTGCACAAGGGCCCGCGGCGGGACTTCATCACTGGACGGGTCTGGCCGGACGACGGCGCGCAGATGCCCGATGCCAGAGACGACGCCGACCCGCAGTCTGGATTTCTGCTATGAGCCGAGCAGCCGATACCTTCGTCACCGCTCCTGACCTGGCCGACGGCCGCTATGCCGAGGATGTCGCTGCGCTCGTGCAGTTCTCCGGCTATATCGCCCGCGAGGCGAAGCGGCTCGGCCTTGCCGAAGCCGCGGAGAAGGCCCGCCTCGTGGAACGCGATCTGCTGTCGGCTCTCGAAGCCGGGTGAAACCGCAAAGATAGTGGTATCCTGGAAGAAGGCGACGCTTTGCTCACCGTCCAGCGCATTGGCAGTAATGCTACCGCGGCCCGCGGCTCGGACTGCAAGCTTCGGGCGCTGATTGCCAGATCCCGCAATTCGCGGAAGCTTGCCAGCGTTTAGGTTGGCTCGCATCACGAGGCGATACTCTTTCATGCCCAAAATATAGCCATTGAGAATTTGCCGAATGCCGTTTAGCTCATTCCATCTGACAATCGTCGGCATATGACAATCGTCGGACTGATGGGATCGTGACCCTTCTGGAACTTGCCGCGTCAAACTGACCGATGCCGCGTTTGCGGAGTTCAAGGGAAGCTCGACGAATCCAAGTGTGGTGGAGTTGCGAAATTGCGTTCAGAGCCGGATCCCGTGGACGTGCATGTCGGTCGCCGCGTCCGCCACATGCGGCTCGTTAAGAACATGACGCAGGAAGAGCTCGGCGAGCGCATCGGCGTCAGCTATCAGCAGGTCCAGAAATACGAAACCGGTGCCAACCGAATCAGCGCCAGCCGCCTCTACTGGATCGCCACCGAATTCGGCATGCGCCCGGGCTGGTTCTTCGAAGAGCTGGAAATGGTGAGGCTGTAACGCTGAAAGCCTGCCGCGTGATGGCGCCGCTCAAGTCGCTGTTTCCTCGAAAAAGCGACGTAGGATAGGAGCACTAGGCAGCCTTCGTCCGGTCCATCTGAATGCCAACGCTGCACCAGTA
>JACMIV010000118.1 GCA_014380965.1 Rhizobiaceae bacterium
GCCGCCTGAGGCGGGCAACTGTCCGCGAGGGACGGCGCGCTTGGCGGAAAACTGCATTGAGGCGGCCCGGCGAATGGCTTATGTCCGGGCGGTACGCGTTTGAACCCGAAAACCCCCGAAAGCTTTATGGCCGAGCGCTTCTATCTGACCACCGCCATCTCCTATCCGAACGGGCGGCCGCATATCGGACATGCCTACGAGCTCGTCGCAACCGACGTCGTGGCGCGTTTCAAGCGTCTCGACGGCTACGACGTGATGTTCCTGACGGGCACCGACGAGCACGGGCAGAAGATGCTTCAGACGGCGCGGAACGAAGGCGTGCCGGTCGAAGACCTGGCCGAACGCAACGCTGCCGAATTCAGGCGGATGGGAGCGGCCCTCGGGGCATCGAACGACGACTTCATCCGCACGACGGAAGAGCGCCACAGGATCGCATCCCAGGCGATCTGGACGCGGATGAAGGATGCCGGCGACATCTACAAGGATTCCTATTCCGGCTGGTACTCGGTGCGGGACGAGGCTTACTTCGCCGAGGAGGAGACGGACGTCAGGTCCGACGGCGTGCGTTACGGCCCGCAGGGAACCCCCGTCACCTGGGTCGAGGAGGAGAGCTACTTCTTCCGTCTCTCCGCCTTCCAGGACCGACTGCTGGCATATTACGAGGCGAACCCGGATTTCATAGGCCCAATCGAGCGGCGCAACGAGATCGTCTCCTTCGTGAAATCCGGCCTTCGCGACCTCTCGGTCTCGCGCACGACCTTCGACTGGGGCATCAAGGTGCCCGGCGACGAGAGGCACGTGATGTATGTCTGGGTCGACGCGCTCACCAACTACATCACCGCGACCGGCTTTCCCGACGAGAGCGCCGAGCGCGCGGCCTTCTGGCCGGCCGATGTCCATATGATCGGCAAGGACATCGTGCGCTTCCACACGGTCTACTGGCCGGCTTTTCTGATGTCGGCGGGCCTGCCGCTGCCGCGCCGCGTCTTCGCGCACGGTTTTCTCTTCAACCGGGGGGAGAAGATGTCGAAGTCGGTCGGCAACGTCATCGACCCGTTCGCGCTGATCGCCGCCTATGGGCTGGATCCGTTCCGCTACTTCTTCCTGCGCGAGGTGCCGTTCGGCCAGGACGGCAACTACTCGCACGAGGCGATCGTCAACCGGACGAACTCGGAACTTGCCAACGATCTCGGCAATCTCGCGCAACGCTCGCTCTCGATGATCGCCAAACACTGCGAGGGCAGGGTGCCTTTGCCCGGTCCCTATTCCGAAGCCGACGCCACGATGCTGGCTGCCAGCGCCGCGCTGCTCCAGAAGGCGCGCGAGGCGATCGATCGGCAGGAGCTGCATGCGATGCTCGCGCCGATCTTCGCCGTCGTCGCCGATGCCAACCGCTATTTCGCGGCGCAGGAGCCATGGGCCCTCAGGAAGAGCGACCCGGCACGGATGGCGACGGTGCTGTATGTCACGGCCGAGACGCTCCGCCGCGTCGCGATCCTCCTCCAGCCGGTGATGCCGACGAGCACGGCAAAGCTCCTCGACCTGCTCGGCGTCGAGGAGGACGAGCGGACGTTCGGCGAACTCGTGGCCGATGCGACGCTCGTTGTCGGGCGCACGATGCCGGCGCCCGAGCCGGTCTTTCCGCGCTATGTGGAACCGGAAACGGCGTGATGCCCGACATCTTCCTCGTCGACAGCCATTGCCATCTCGATTTCCCGGATTTCGACGGCGAGCGGGACGCGCTCGTGGCGCGCGCCGACGAGGCGGGCGTCCGGCTGATGGTGACGATCTCGACCTTCGTCGGGCGAATCTCGCGGCTGACGGCGCTGATCGACGCGCATCCCGCCGTCTACGCCTCGGTCGGGACGCATCCTATCAATGTCGGGGAGGAGCCCGATGTCGCGACGGAGACGCTGGTGCGCATCGCCGGCTCGCACCCGAAGATCGTCGCGATCGGCGAGGCGGGGCTCGACTACTTCCACGACCGCGCGCCGCACGATCTTCAGGAGGCCGTCTTCCGCCGCCACATCGCGGCCGCGCGCGAAACGCGCCTGCCGCTCGTCATCCACTCGCGCGACAGCGACGCAGACATGATCGCCATTCTGGAGGACGAGACGGGAAAGGGCGCCTTCCCGTTCATCCTGCATTGCTTCTCGTCCGGCGCGGCGCTTGCCGAGGCGGGCGTCGCCCTTGGCGGGCATGTCTCGTTCTCCGGCATCCTCGCTTTCAAGCGCTCGGAGGCGCTGCGCGAAATCGCCGCAGCTGTGCCGATGGGCCGGCTGCTGGTCGAAACGGACGCGCCCTATCTCGCGCCGCCGCCCCATCGCGGCCAGCGCAACGAGCCGGCTTACACCCGCAACACCGCCGAAGTTCTCGCAGCGGTGAAGGGCGTCGATCTCGACGCCATCGCGGCGGCGACCTCCGACAACTTCTTCCGTCTGTTCCGAAAGGTGCCTGATCCCCGGGCCGGATCGACGCCGCTTTGAGCGCGACGCTGAGGCTCACGATCCTCGGCTGCGGCTCGTCGCCGGGCGTTCCGCGCATCACCGGCGACTGGGGAGCGTGCGATCCGAAGGAACCGAAGAACCGCCGCCGCCGCTGCTCCGCTCTCGTCCAGCGGATCACGACGGAGGGAACCACCAATATCGTCATCGACTGCGGGCCGGACTTTCGCGAGCAGATGGTGGATGCCGGCGTCCGTCGGCTCGACGCGGTCGTCATCACGCACCCGCATGCGGATCACATTCACGGCCTCGACGACCTGCGCGGCTACGTCCTCGACCAGAAGAGCCGCATTCCGGTCCACGCCGACGCCGACAGCCACAACAGGCTCCTCGACGCCTTTTCCTACTGCTACCGCAAGCCGCCCGGCAGCTCCTACGAGCCGATCGTGCGCCATGTCGGGATCGTGGAGGGTGAGCGCTTCGCGATCGACGGTCCAGGCGGCGCCGTCGACTTCCTGCCGTTCCGCCAAGCGCATGGGCGCATCCACTCGCTCGGCTTCCGCTGCGGCCCGGTGGCCTACTGCAGCGACGTCAGCGATTTTCCGGACGCAGCCGCCGCATCGATCAGGGGAGCCCAGCACATCGTCATCGACGCGCTACAATACACCCGTCACCCGAGCCATCTGTCTCTCGATCAGGCGCTGGATTGGATCGAGCGCCTCGCCGTTCCCCAGGCGACATTGACCCACATGCACACACCGCTCGACTACGGCACCATGATCGAAAGGCTGCCGAGCCATGTGCGTCCGGCCTTCGACGGCCTGCAGCTCGACTTTCCCGTGGACTGATACCGCAGAACCCGGTCAGCCATAACCATGCAGAGCGTCATTGTAAGCCATTGTCTCCTATTCATGATCATATATGTTCCATAATCCATATTATGCAACTTTGTGTTATGCGTATCCGGAAGGAGGGGGGAGCTGATGGGAATGCGACTTCCTTCTGGCCCCTCACCTCGCTTCATCTGCAGGCGGCGGTCACGTCCGGCGCCGGTGCGGCGACTCGTCGAGCTTTCGCGTAAGCTCCAAGGAATTGGGGCTGCTAGACGCCCATCACTTCGATCCTGGGACGATCTATGACACTGGTGACGTCGTCGCTCGCGACCCACGGCGATGGCTCAGCCTCGTCACTCAACGAAGACGGAGTTCGTCATGCAGCCTTCCCGCGACATCGCGCGCCTTGTCGAAATCATGGGTGCGCTCCGTGATCCCAAGACCGGCTGTCCCTGGGACATCGAGCAGTCCTTCGAGACGATTGCTCCCTATACGATCGAGGAAGCGTACGAAGTTTCGGACGCGATCGAGCGGCGGGATTCGGAGGACCTGCGGGAGGAACTCGGCGATCTGCTGCTCCAGGTCGTCTATCACGCTCAATTGGCGGAAGAAGCCGGATTTTTCGCCTTCGCCGACGTCGTCGAGGGCATCACCACGAAGATGATCCGGCGCCACCCGCACGTCTTCGGCGACGAGACGGCGCGCTCGGCGCGGTCCGCAAAGGGGCAATGGGAGCGCATCAAGGCCGAGGAAAAGGCCGAAAAGGCGCGGCGCCAGGCCGAGGGGCTGGCCCCGGCGGCCGTCGTCTCAGCCGGTTCCGGTGGTTGGGCAAAGGCGCCCGCACCCGAACGCGCGCCGCTTCTCCTTTCCAGTGTCCAGGCTTCGTTTCCAGCGTTGACGTTGGCGTTGAAGATTCAGGGCAAGGTCGCAAAGGTCGGCTTCGACTGGGACAGCGAAGCTCCGATCCGCGCCAAGATCGCCGAGGAGATGGCCGAGTTCGACATGGCTCTGGCGGCGAAGGACGCGGACGGCATGGAAGACGAGTTCGGAGATCTTCTCTTCAGCCTCGTCAACCTTGCCCGCTTCCACGAGATCGATCCGGAAAAGGCGCTGCGCCGCTGCATCCGGAAATTTCGCGACCGCTTCGACCACATCGAGCGCAGCCTTTTGGCGAGAGGCAAGACGCTCGGCGAGGCCTCGTTGGACGAGATGGAGGCGCTTTGGGTAGAGGCGAAAGAGCAGACTGCGACACGACTGCCGGAGTAGTGCCGTCGTTTCCCTCAGGTCGTGTCCCCACAGGTGGTGTAGCTCGGCGGTGGCGCCGCTGTCTCGCGGTCCCGCCGCTCAGACCACCCGCACGCCCTCATGACGCTCGACGAGCCGCCGAAGCTCCGCGCGTGCCTGTGTCGTGATTTCGGCGACGAGTTCGACGCCGCCATCCTCGAGGTCCGTCCGGCTCTGGACCGAAGCGTTTTCGTAGAGCCAGGGCAGGATCGTCATCGCATCCGATGAAATGGCGAGCGTTACGGTATCGACGAGGCCTGCGATCCGCGTCTCGATGTCGGCCAGGAGCGCCTCGACGCCTTCGCCGGAGAGCGCCGAGACGAGGTGGACGCCCTGCCCGCCGCCGCGGGCGTCGGACGACCTTCGCAGCAGCGCGAGCGCGCTTTCGTCGAGCAGGTCGACCTTGTTCCAGACCTCGACGACATGGCTCGCATCCGAGGTGTCGATCTCGAGATCGGCCAGGATCTTGTTCACGTCGCCCGCCTGGGCGGAGGCGTCGGAATCGGACATGTCGCGGATGTGGAGGACGAGTTCGGCCTCGACGACCTCCTCGAGCGTCGCGCGGAAGGCGGCGACGAGATGGGTCGGCAGGTCGGAAATGAAGCCCACCGTGTCCGAGAGGATCGCCTCGGTGCCGTGCGGCAGCGTGATGCGCCGCAACGTCGGATCAAGGGTCGCGAAAAGCAGGTCCTGTGCGAGCACGCCGGCGCCGGTCACCGTGTTGAACAGGGTCGACTTGCCGGCATTGGTGTAGCCGACGAGCGCCACCACCGGATGCGGCGCCTTCTTGCGCTTGGCGCGGTGGAGCGTTCTCGTCCGGCTGACGTCGTCGAGCTCCTTCTCAAGCAGCTTGATCTTATCCTGGAGCTGGCGCAGGTCGGATTCGATCTGCGTCTCGCCGGGCCC
>JACMIV010000119.1 GCA_014380965.1 Rhizobiaceae bacterium
ACATCGAGGGGCAGGGCATCTACTGCTATGTCACGCTCAAGCAGGGGGTCGAGCCTTCGGACGCGCTGAGACGAGACCTCGTCGCGCATGTGAGGAACGAGATCGGCCCGATCGCCTCCCCCGACAAGATCCAGTTCTCGCCCGGCCTGCCGAAGACCCGCTCGGGCAAGATCATGCGGCGCATCCTGCGCAAGATCGCCGAGGACGATTTCGCAGCGCTCGGCGATACCTCGACGTTGGCCGACCCGGCCGTTGTCGACGATCTCATCGACAACCGGCAAAACCGGAAGGTCTGATCGCAGCGTTCGGAAGGCTTGCGTGAACTGTCAGGCCCTTCCTCTCTTCCACCTTCGGAGAGGGAGGGCCTTTCCTTTTGCGCTTGCGGAAGGCCGACCACCCGAGGCCTGCCTGCCTTGCGCAGCCACAGTGAGTTCTGAGCCAGTGGCGTCGCGACAACCCGCGAGCCGCATCGTCTCCTCCCTGTCGAAGGCTGATGCATTCGAGCATGCCCGTCGGTCCTGTAAGTATTACAGCTTATAAAACACCTGAATGCTCACTGAATTTCATACCACTCATTCTTCCTGTCCTTTCGATGCGGTCATAGCGTGCAACTTAATGCCATATGAACTGGCGAACAGGAGCGACTTGCTCCGCTAAAGCGTATGGTTTCCCCCGCGTTCATAACGATTATGTTATGACGCTGCGGAAGTTTGTGTTAGTCCGAGTATCGGGGAAGACTTCATTTCGCCAACCTGCCTTCGACTGAAAACGCTTTGCGGCGGCCGCCTGAGCATGCGCTCACGGCCGATGCGTCCTTGCGTCTTCGCGACTAGGCCGGTCCCGGCGGGGATCAGGCGCAGTCTTCCCCGTCCGCCGCCTGCCCCGCACCGGGCCTGCGACGGATGCCGCCCGCCTGGTCGAACAACACTGGCGGCGGCTGCGCTGGCCCGCGCCGACCGCCTCATTTTTCGGAGGAAACGGCCGATGACACGCATTTTGAACATGAAACACGGACAAGCGACGCGCGAGATGACCCGCCAGTCGCTGCGCGCGCTGAACGGGCACGGCGATCCCGGCCGGTTCGGGCGGATGTTCCCGACGCTCGACCCGCTCGTCGTCGGCGACGACAAGCTGTTCACGCTCGCCAAGGCGATGAGGGACACGGCGCCCGAAGACGGCAAGGACAATCCGAACATCCCCGCCGGCTTCACCTATCTCGGCCAGTTCGTCGACCACGACATCACGCTCGACCTGACGCCGCTCGACCTGCAGAAGGCCGATCCGCTGGCCACACAGAACTTCCGCTCGCCGGCGCTCGACCTGGATTCGCTCTACGGCCCGGGACCGGTGCTCGCGCCCTTCATGTATCAGCGCGACGCCAAGGGCCGAAAGCTGCCGAAGCTCCTTGTCGGGCGCACCGATCCTTCTCCCGACGGCACCGGCACGGATCTTCCCGAATTCTTCGCCGACCTGCCGCGCACCGGCGCCGGACGGGCCGTGATCGGCGACGAGCGCAACGACGAGAACCTCCTCGTCGCCCAGACCCATCTGGCTTTCCTCAAGTTCCACAACGCCGTCGTCGACTGGGTGCAGCAGCGCCATCCCGCGCTCGACCGGGACGCGCTCTTCGAGGAGGCGCAACGGCTGACGCGCTGGCACTACCAGTGGATCGTGCTCTACGACTTCGTCGAGAAGCTGACCGAAAAGGGGCTGATCGACCGGATCCGCCGCGAGGGACGGCGCTTCTACCGATTCAAGACGCGGCCTTACATGCCGGCGGAGTTCTCGGCCGCCGCCTATCGCCTCGGCCATTCCATGATCCGCGAGAGCTACAGCCACAACCGCGTCTTCCGCCCGGGCGGCCCGCTCGGCGGCACCACGGGAACGCTGAAGCTCCTGTTCTTCTTCTCCGGCAAGTCGGGCGCGATCATCGGCGATCTCGCCGCGACCGCCGATCGCGCCGACTTCCCAAACGGCCCGGGCCCGCAGCGTGTGCTGCCCTCCAACTGGATCGTCGACTGGCGCCGCTTCTTCGACTTCAAGACGCCGCCCGGCGCCGATTTCCTGCTCAACCCGTCGCGCCGGCTGGATCCGTTGATCGTGCCGGAGCTGCACGGCCTGCCGGGCGAGGAGGGCCGTTTCGCGGTGCTGCCCTTCCGCAACCTGCGCCGCGGGGTGCAGCTTGAGCTGCCCTCCGGCCAGCACGTCGCGCGCGCCATGGGTATTACGCCGATGGCGCCGGAAGACTTCGTCGACGGCAGCCCGGACGGGCAGGCGGCCGACGACACCGGCCTCAACGACACGACGCCGCTCTGGTACTACATCCTGAAGGAGGCCTCGGTGATCGGAAAAGGCAAGCGCCTCGGTCCGGTCGGCAGCCTCATCATCGCCGAGACCTTCCTCGGCATCGTCCACGGCGACCAGAACTCGTTCCTCTGGCAGCGGGAGAACTGGAAGCCCGAACTGCCCTCGGCCGAGCCCGGGACCTTCACGATGGTCGATCTCCTGAACTTCGTGGGGGATATCAACCCGCTGGGCTGAGGATCGGCCAGTTTCCGTCGTTTTTCGGAGATCCGGTGGATGGAGCTTGGGCAAGCCTGATCTCTTTCACGCCACCCCCTTGCGCTGCCTGATTTCGCGTCCCATACTTCCAGTCGTGTTCAACGCAGTGAAAGGAGGTGATCCAATGTCGAGTGATTTCCAGATGCCGGTTGGGTCTTTGTATCTCGGTGTGTCGATGGAGCAGTCTCCTTTCAGCGCATAAGGTATGTCGATCCGGGAACGGTCGAACGACCCCCGGCATGACAGGACTTCACGGGGCCGCCTCTGAGACATCAGGGGCGGCCTTTTGTGTTTTGGCGGTATGCCCAGCGATCTTGATGGGACTATCGATTGGTCCAATCGTCGGCCGTGACTTCTCCAAGACCGATATCGGCAGCGTACGGGACGAGACCTGAGGAACTCCCTGCGCGGCGCGACGAACGTCGTCTAAGCGAACAAATCCGCCCGCGTCGGCGGCAGCCCGGAGGGGCCGCGCTTTTTCGGGGAGGCGAGCGTCTGGTAGAGGCAGACGGTGTTGCGCTCGAAGGCGATCGAGCAGGCGGCGAGATAGACGAGCCAGAGGCGCGTCTTGTCTTCTCCGACCTCTGCGACGCTTTCGTCGTAGCGGGCGAGCAGGCGGTCGTGCCAGTGGCGGCAGGTGCGCTGGTAGTGCTCGCGCAGGCCTTCCACGTCGTGCACCTCGAATCCGTGCTGTTCGAGGGTCTTCACCGTGGTCCCGATATTGTCGAGTTCGCCACCGGGAAAGATGTATTTCGTCAGGAGAGCGAATTCGGCGCGCTTCTTGCGAAAGCCGCGGTCGGTCTTCTTGGCGGGGCGGGTGATGGCGTGGTGCAGGTAGAGGCCGCCCTTCGCCAGAAGGCGTCTGACGGCTTTGTAGTAGGTCGGGTAATTGTCGATGCCGATGTGCTCGTGCATGCCGATCGACGCGATCTTGTCGAACTTGCCCTCGAGCGTCGAGTAGTCGCGCAGCTCGAAGCTGACGCGATCGGAAAGGCCGAGACGTGCGGCTTTCTCGCGGGCGAAGGCCAGTTGTTCCTCCGAGAGCGTGACGCCGTGGGCGGTGACCCCGTGATGGGCGGCGGCATGGCAGCAGAGCGCGCCCCAACCGGAGCCGATGTCGAGCAGGCGCTCGCCCGGCTTCAAGCGCAGCTTGCGGCAGATGAGCTCGAGCTTGTCGCGCTGCATCTCGTCGAGACCGTTGTCCCAACGGGTCGCATAGCCGCAGCTGTAGACCATCTGCTCGTCGAGCCAGAGCGCGTAGAAGGCGTTCGAGACGTCGTAGTGATAGGAGATGTTCTTCTTGTTCGCGGAGGGATTGCCGTCGGAGGGCTTCTCCTCCTCGATCGCCTCCAGCGGCCAAGGCCCGCCTCGCGGAAGGAAGAGGAACTTGAGGTTCGTCTTCAGGGCGAGCCACTTGTCGAGGGTTCGGCGAAATTCGGACGTCTTCACCTTCGGTTTCTGATTCGCGAGATCGAAGAGCGTGCCGTTCACGAGGTCGATGCGCTTCGCCACCCAGAGATTGGCGAGCGTCTCGAGCGTCGGCTTGCGCAACAGCGCGGAGACGACGTTCTCGTCGGCAAAGCGGATGGCGAAGGCGCCGGGGTGAAGCGTTGCGGGCACGGTCGTGCCGTCCCAGAGGCTGAAGCCGACATCGAGGCCGATTCGCTCGCGGGCATGAGCCATGAAGGCCGCAAAGCTTCTTGCCCGATCCGACGCCTTGGCGTCCGTTCCCTTG
>JACMIV010000120.1 GCA_014380965.1 Rhizobiaceae bacterium
CGATCGCGCCGAGGGCCGTTTCGATCAGAACCCGTCCGCCGTCGCGGCGGGCGATCCGGCCGGGAAGGAGGTTCGACTGGCCCATGAAGGTGGCGGAGAAGACGGTCTTCGGGGCGAGGTAGATCGCCTGCGGCGGGCCCATGTCCTCGATCCGGCCGCGGTTCATCACGACGATCGTGTCGGCGATGGCCATCGCTTCCTCCTGGTCGTGCGTGACGTGGACGAAGGTCGCGCCGATCTTCTTCCGTATCGCGATCAGCTCCTCCTGCATCTGGCGGCGGAGCTTCAGGTCGAGGGCGCCGAGCGGCTCGTCGAGGAGGAGGACGCTCGGCTCGACCGCGAGCGCCCGCGCCAGGGCCACACGTTGCTTCTGACCGCCGGAGAGCTCATGCGGCTTTCGCCCGCCGGCGGCGCTCAGGCCCACGAGGTCGAGCATCGCCTGCGTCCGCTCGCGGCGGGGCCCCGCGCGCATGCCGTTCATCCGGAGGCCGAAGCCGACGTTGCCGGCAATCGTCATATGCGGAAACAGCGCGTAGTCCTGGAAGACGGTCGCGGTCGGGCGCCTGGCCGGCGGCACGTTTGCGACGTCCCTGCCGCCGATCAGGACCTCTCCCGTCTCGACGGACAGGAAGCCGCCGAGCAGCGACAAAAGCGTCGTCTTGCCCGAGCCGGAGGGACCGAGCAGCACGGTGAAGCTCTCGCCGGGGATGGCCAGCGAGACGTCGTCGAGCGCCTTGGCGCCGCCGAAACTGTGGCTGAGGTTCCGCACGTCCAGGCTGTTCGTCATGAAGGTCTCGCCTTCCGTCGCCCGAAGACGGCGACTTCGAGGAAGAGAACGAGCGAGGCGGACACCGCGAAGACGATGGAGCCGACCGCGTTGGTCTTCGGGTTGAGGCCCGAGCGCAGGAGGTTCCAGATCTCGACCGGCAGCGTCACGTCGAAACGGGTGAGCAGGAAGGCGATCACGAACTCGTCCCAGGAGAAGGTCATGGCGAGGAAGAAGCTCGCGAAGATCGCCGGCCAGACCATCGGCGCGGTGATGAGGAGGAGCACCTGCCACTCCCGCGCCCCGAGATCGCGCGCCGAGCGCTCGATGTTCGCCTGATCGTCGGTGAGCTGGCTGAAGACGATGGCAAAGCAGAGCGGCATGTTGAGGACGACGTGGCCGATGCCGGTGGCCAGCAGCGACTTCGGAACGCCGATCGCGTTGAAGGCGATGAGAAGGCCCATGCCGATGATCAGCGTCGAGACCGTCAGCGGCGCCATCAGGAGCCCCGACATCCAACGCCCGCCCTTCGGCGCGTGGCGCGCGAGGCCATAGGCGGCGAGGAAGCCGAGGACGACCGAGAGAGCCGACGACAGGACGGCGACGACGAGGGAATTGGCGACAGCCTCGACCAGCCGCCCGTCCGAGACGATCGCCGAATACCATTTGAGGCTCGGCCCGTTGAAGGGTGGGATCGGAAAGCGGCCGGACTGGAACGAGAAGAGGACGAGCACCGCGACGGGGAGGAAGATGAAGACGTAGATCGCCCCGCCATAGGAGGCGGCCAGCCACCGTGCGGGATGAAACCGCCGCGCGCTCACCGCGAGCGCTCCAGCCGCAGCCATCGGGCCGAAGCGACGTAGGCGATCGTGACGACGACCATCAGGATGATCGACAGAGCCGAGGCCGCGCCGAAATCCGCCCGGCGGCCGACCTGCAGCATGATGAGTTGCGGCATCAGGAGTTCGTTGTTGCCGCCGAGGATCTGCGGCGTCACGAAGTCGCCGATGCAGAGGACGAAGGTGAGGAAGGCGCCGACGGCGACGCCCGGCACGGTGAGCGGAAGCGTCACATGGAGAAAGGTGCGGATCGGGCCTGCCCCGAGATCGGCGGCGGCCTTGCGGAAGTTCGGCGGAAGCTGCTTGAGATTGGCGTAGATCGTCAGCGTCGTCAGCATCACGAAGAAGTGGACGAAGCCGATGACGGTCGCCGTCCGCGTATTGGCGAGATCGAGCGGCACATCGACGAGGCCGGTCGCCATCAGGCTTTTGTTGACGACGCCGTTCGAGGCGAGGACCAGAAGCCACGCATAGGATCGGACGACATAGGACGTCCAGAACGGCAGGACGGCGAGGATCAGCGCCAGCCTCTGCCAGCGCTCCGGCACCATCTCGGCGAGGATGAAGGCGAAAGGATAGGCGAGGAGGATGCTGACGACGGTGACGATGGCCGTCACCTCCAGCGAGTTCAGCATGGCTTCGAGATAAGGGCCGCGCTGGAAGAAGTCGGCATAGTGGACGAACGAAAATCCCCACTCCGCGCCGGTCCTCTCGGTGAGGCTGACGGCGGCCATCACCAGGAAGGGCAGGACGAAGAAGAGCACCGTCCAGAGGAGCCCCGGCCCGAGGAGGACGAGCGCCGCCGTCCGTCCGCCGGAAGGAGAGGGTTTGGCCACGACCGTTACGTTCAGCGCTGCAGGAATTCCGTCCACACGTCCTGCATCTCCTTGTCGAGCTCGGCGGAGGGCGCGGGATAGAGCTGGGATTTGGCGATGTAGCTTGGCTGTTCGTCCCAGCGCAGCGCGGCCTTCTGCTGGTCGGTGAGGAATGCGCCCGCGGCCTTGTTTGCCGGCATCGCCCAGTAGCAAGAGGAGGTCGCAAGCTTCGCCTGCGCTTCCGGCGAGACGATGTACTTCACGAATTCCTTGGCGAGATCCGGCTTCTTGGAGTCCTTGAAGACGCCGATCGACTGCGACCAACGCACGCCGCCCTGCGCCGGAAGCACCCAGTCGAGCGCCGGGTTCTCGGCGGCAAGGCCCGCCGTCACCCACTCGCCGCCGCCCATCAGGATGTCGACCTCGCCGGTGGCGAGCGCCGTCTGGCTGGAGACGACGTCGCCGACGAGCTTGGCGTTCTCCTTCACCTTGAAAAGCGTCTCCTTGATCTCGGCGAGATCGCTCGAGGAAAGGTCCGCCGTCGTCTTGCCGAGGCCCATCGCGACCATGCCTTCCACGGGCAGATAGTAGTCGTAGACGGCGATCCGGCCCTTGTACTTCTCGCCCCAAAGGACGGACATGTCGTTCATGTCGGCGGGGTCGACCTTGTCCTTGTTGAAGGAGACTGTGTTGTAGCCGTACTTCTCCGGCACCGCGTAGAGCGCGTTTCCACGTGAGTGCGCCTCCGGCATCTGGATGACGGGATCGACGTCGGTCATCGGGAACTCCGCCTTCGGCAGCGGCCCGAGGATGCCGGCGTCGATCGCGCGCGGCACGTCGATGCCGTCGATGACGAGCACGTCCCAGTCGCCCGGCTGCGACTGTTCGATGATCGCAAGGCCCGCGCCGGTGCCCTCGTAGACCTTGAGGTTCACCTTCGCGTCGAACTGTTTCTCGAAGGGCTCGATGAGAGCGGGATCGGTGTGGTCGCACCAGACGAGCGCGTTCAGCTCTTCCGTCGCCGACGCCGAAGCCGTCATCCACACGGTGATGGCGGCGAGGGATGCGAAGCCCTTGAGCAGTCGAAGCGTCGTCATCGGCTGGATTTCCTCGTTGAGTACCGGAGTATGGTGGACCGGCAGCGTTCCGTCCGGATACGACGATGAGCAGCATGCCTGATTTTTATGCGATAGTGTGCAGTGCGAAATATTCCATCATTCAATCGCTGGCTCGCACCTTGAAAAATGACGAGTTTTCAATGATCACTTGGAGGGAGATCAAGGTGAAGGCTATCGCATGCGAATTTCCGGAAGTGACCTTCGTCTGCTGCAGGTCTTCGGCAGCGTCGTGCGCCACGGCGGCTTCGCGGCGGCCGAGCATGAGCTGAACATCAGCCAGTCCACCATCTCCAATCACATGACGGCACTGGAGGAGCGCTTTGGCTTCGTGCTCTGCCAGCGCGGACGCGGCGGCTTTCGCCTGACCTCGAAGGGAGAGGCAGTCTTCGACGCCTCGGGGCGGCTCGACAAGGCGATGCAGGACTTTTCTGCCGACGTCGCCGCGCTCCGCGGCCAGATGCGGGGGGAACTGCGCGTCGGGATCGTAGACGCCATCGTCGACGATCCCGCCAATCACCTGCCACAGGCCATCGCCGATTTCGGCACGATTGCCGGCGAGGTGCAGGTGACCTTGATCCAGGAGCGGCCGCAGGACCTTCAGGCGAAGGTGCGCGAGGGCGTCTACGATTGCGGCATCGGCAGTTTCCCGACGCGGGTCGACGGGCTCGACTACGAGCGGCTCTATGTGGAGGAGCACGGCCTCTATTGCGGCAGCAAGCATCCGCTGTTTGCCGGCGGCGATGGTGTCGTCTCAGACGAGACGCTCAGCGAGCAGCCTTTCGTCCATCGCGGCTACTGGCGCGAGGAAGGCGGATTTCGGCAGATTCCTTGGCGCGTCGAGGCGACGGTGTTCCAGATGGAGCCGCAACTCCTCCTCGTCCTGTCCGGCCGCTACATCGGATTCCTGCCACACCATTACGTTGCCTCGCGTGTCGCCGACGGGCAACTGCGCCGACTTTGCCCCGACCGCATCGGCTATGCCTGCGATTTCGAGCTCATCTCCGCCCGCACCCGTCGCAAGAGCGACATCGCGACCGGCTTCATGGAGAGTGTCAGAACGGCCTGGAAAACAGCGTGATGTGCCGCACGCTCTCGGAACCTCCCTTCTGGTAAACGTGTCGGGACGCGATCTTGCCGAGGGCAAAGTCCCTACGGGCGACAAGGGCAGAGCCTGTCCTCGGGCTTGACCCGAGGGATCCCGACTGCGTCAGGGAAGCACTCGCCGTCCGAGGCGTCGACGGCTGCATCCCGTCCCGTGCGAAGCGAAAAGTGCCGATCCCGCACGACTTCGTTCTCTATCGCCAGCGCCACAAGTTAGAGATCATGTTCGGCAGGCAAGGACTGGGGGCGCATCACACCGATATGACCGATGCACCTACACCTTCTTATGGGAAATTTGCATCGTCGCCGCTGTCATCTTCTGGCTGTGATCAAGGAGTTCTGAGCCAAGAGGTATGCACGATGCCACACAGGCCACGCTTTCAAGAAAAATAGCCGGGATAGCTCAGCCTCAAAGCATCGACATCGGGAATGACGGCACCGAGATGGGCATCCATGGCGGCGTGGGCCACGGACGCTTCGCCGGCGACGATAGCGGCGCGGATGGCGCGGTGCTCGCCGATGACGTGCTCCATCCGGTTGATGGCCGGAAGCGTCAGGCGGCGGGCGCGATCGATCTGCAGCTTCACCTGGATGAGCAACCGCCAGATACCCGGATACCCTGCGATCTCGGCGATCTCTGCGTGGAAGTCTTCGTCAGCCTGATGAAAGCCGTTGATGTCGCCAAGCTGGCTCATCAGCATCTGTCGGCCGATCGTGGCATCGAGGCGCCTTGCCCGGTCCGGGGAGGTCGAGGCCGATGCCGCCTTCACAGTAACGCCTTCCAACGCCTTGCGCACCAGCACCGCCTCGGGAATCGCATTGACCGCGATCCGTGAGACGAAGGTGCCGGACTGCGGGAAGATGTCGACGAGCCCTACCTCCGACAGACGCAACAAGGCCTCGCGCACCGGCGTCCGGCTGACGCCGAAGCGTTCGAGCAGCGCTTTTTCAGCCAAGGACGTACCGGGCGGCATGTCGAGGGAGATGATCTCCGCCAGAAGCGTGTCGTAGATCACGCTCGCGGACGTCGCCCGCCGACGCGGCATCGTTCCCAGCCGGTCGTGAGCCAGCATTCTTCGCGTCTTCGTCTCAAGGTCGGGGCTCATATCACCTTATCCGGTCGCGGCATTGACATTCTAATATACCAGTTGATAGTGCTTGCCTACAGCGGTCGCAGAAGCCGCAAAGAGGAACGAAGCCGTCGCTGCAACCGTGCGCATCGTGAACGGCCTGAAAGATATCGGCCACATCCACTGCAAGCCAGTCGCGTTCTAAAGAACCAGAGCGATGCAGATTTTAGGTGCGCGCGATTGAAACTGAGGGAGGAAACAGAAATGGCGCTTCATCCCGATCGACTGTTTCCCGTCGACGCCGATGCGCGGTCGATCGCGCGGCGGCTCTACGCGGAGATCGCCGGCCTGCCGATCCTGTCTCCCCACGGTCACACCGATCCGTTTTGGTACGCCGACAACGCGCCCTTTCCCGATCCCGCGCATCTCTTCGTCGTCCCCGATCACTACATCTTTCGCATGCTCTACTCGCAGGGCGTTCCCCTCGAAGCGCTCGGCGTGCCGCGCGTGGACGGCGGCCCGACCGAAACCTCGGGGCGCGAGATCTGGCGGACCTTCGCAAAACACTATCATCTGTTCCGCGGAACGCCGTCCCGCCTCTGGTTCGAACATTCGCTCGAAGCCGTGTTCGGCATCGAGGAGCGGCTGACGACGGCGAATGCCGAGCGCCTCTACGACGTCTTGGCCGAGGCGCTGACGACGGAGGCCCTGCGCCCTCGTGCACTCTACAAGCGCTTCGGCATCGAAGCCATCGCAACGACGGATTGCGCGCTGGACGATCTGTCCGCCCACCGGCGTATCCAAGACTCGGGATGGGCCGGCCGGGTCCTTCCGACCTATCGCCCCGACGCCGTGGTCGATCCGGAGCGGCCGGGCTTTGCCGACGCGCTCGCCGCGTTCCTGTCGCTGACTGGCCAGCCATCGACCTATGCGGGCTACCTCGAGGCGCATCGCCTGCGGAGGGCCTATTTCAAGGCGCTGGGTGCCACAGCGACGGACCATGGACACCCCTCGGCCGCGACAGCGGACCTGTCGTCCGGCGAGGCGGCCTCGCTTTTCGAGACCGTTCTGGCTGGTCGGGCGGACGCGCGCGCTTGCGAACTCTTCCGCGGGCAGATGCTGACCGAGATGGCGCGGATGAGCCTCGACGACGGGCTCGTGATGCAGATCCATCCGGGCTCCTGGCGCAACCACAATCCTTCCCTCTTCCACCGCTTCGGCTTCGACAAGGGCGCCGACATCCCGACGCAGACCGACTACGTGCGCGCGCTCCGTCCGCTGCTCGGCGCCGTCGGCAACGAGCCGGGGCTGACGGTCATCCTGTTCACGCTCGACGAAACGGCTGTTTCACGCGAACTGGCCCCGCTCGCCGGCCACTACCCCGCCCTGCGGCTGGGTCCGCCTTGGTGGTTCTTCGACAGTCCCGAGGGGATGCGTCGCTTCCGCGAGACGGCTACGGAGACGTGCGGCTTCTACAATACCGTCGGGTTCAACGACGACACCCGCGCTTTCCTTTCCATTCCAGCGCGGCACGACATGGCGCGGCGGGTGGATTGCGCCTTCCTCGCGGGGCTCGTCGCCACGGGACGGCTCGACGAAGACGAGGCGGCGGAGGTCGCGACGGACCTCGCCTACCGCCTCGCCAAGGAGGCCTACAAGCTATAGCGGCGGCAGGACGGCCCATCGGCCGACAAGCGGTAAGAACCGCCATCAGTTTCGAAAGAGTGGCAAAGCCGCTCAACTCTGGGAGGAGAACAGCATGACGATGATGATGAGGAATTTGGCGGCGGCTTTCGCCATCGGCACGGCGATCATGGGTCTTCCGACCTCGGCCTTCGCGCAGGAGATCGTCCTTCGCTCGGCCGATATTCATCCGGACGGTTATCCGACGGTCGACGCGGTCAAGTATATGGGCGAGCTTGTGAAGGAGCGCACGGGCGGACGGGTGGAGATCCAGGTCTTCAACAACCGCCAGCTCGGCGAGGAGAAGGATACGATAGAGCAGACGCGCTTCGGTGTCATCGACATGAACCGCATCAACCTCGCGCCGCTCAACAACCTCGTGCCGGAGACGGGCATTCCGGCCCTGCCCTTCGTCTTCCGTTCGATCGAGCACATGCACAGCGTCATGGACGGCCCGGTCGGCGAGGACATCCTGAAGGCGCTCGAGCCGCAGGGCCTCGTGGGTCTTGCGTTCTACGATTCCGGCGCACGCTCCTTCTACACGGTCGGTAAGCCGATCCGCACCATCGACGACATCAAGGGCATGAAGATCCGCGTGCAGCAGTCGGACATGTGGCTGGCGATGATGGAGGCGCTCGGCGCCAACGCGACGCCGATGCCCTTCGGCGAGGTCTATTCGGCGCTGGAGACCGGCGTCATCGAGGGCGCCGAGAACAACTGGCCCAGCCTCGAATCTTCCAAGCATTTCGAGGTCGCGAAATTCTACTCGAAGACCGAGCATTCGATGTCGCCGGAGGTGCTGACGATCTCGAAGATGAGCTGGGACAAGCTCAGCCCCGAGGATCAGGCGATCGTGAAGCAGGCGGCGAAGGATTCGGTCGGCAAGATGCGCGAGCTCTGGACTGCCCGCGAGGCGGAATCGGAAAAGGTCGTGCGCGCTGCCGGTGTCGAGGTGATGGACATCGACAAGGCGCCTTTCGAGGCGGCGATGGCCCCGGTCTACGAGCGCTTCGCGGCCACGGACGGGTTGAAGAGCCTCGTTCAGCGGATCAAGGACACGAAATAGGCTCGAGCCGCGCGGGAACGCCGCTCTTCTCCCGCCGTCCGCGGGGGGAGAAGAGCGCGTTCTGGCATCCTCTGACCGTTTCACGAGCAGGAATCGCCCCATGACCGACATCGCCGGCAAGCCTCCCAACATCGCGACGCGCGCGCTCTCGGCAATCGCGGCCTTCTGCATCTGGATCGCCGGTGTCGGCCTCGTCGCGATGACTGCCGTGGTCGGATGGCAGGTGTTCGGGCGCTACGTGCTGAACTCGACACCGACCTGGTCGGAGCCGGTGACGCTGCAACTGATGGGCTGGTTCATTCTTCTCGGAGCTGCGGTCGGCGTCCGGGAGAACTTCCATCTCGGGCTCGATCTTGTCCACCACGTCGTCCCGAAGGCGGTGGGCCGCCTGATGGACATGGCGACGCTCGTCCTCCTCATCGGCTTCGGCCTCGCCATGAGCTGGTATTCCGGGCTCCTCGTCGTCGGCACGTGGGCGGCGACGCTGCCCTCGCTCGGGCTCCCCGGCGGCTTCGATTACCTGCCTCAGGCCTTCGGCGGGCTCTTGATATCGGCCTTCGCCGCCGAGCGCCTCGTGCATGTGGTCTCGGGTCACGTGCCGGTCGCGGCCGTCAAGACCGGCGTGGAGCTCGTCTGATGGAACTCTGGATCCTCTTCGGCTCGTTCACGCTGCTCATCCTTATCGGCATGCCGATCGCCTTCTGCCTCGGAATCTCGGCGCTCGCGACCGTCCTCTACATCGGCATGTCGCCGATCATCGTCTTCCAGCAGATCAATTCGGGGATGAACGCCTTCGCGATGATGGCGATCCCCTTCTTCATCTTCGCCGGCGACCTGATGATCCGCGGCGGCATCGCCGAGCGGCTCGTCGCCTTCGCCGCGACGCTGGTGGGGCATCTCCGAGGCGGGCTCGGACAGGTCAACATCCTCGCCTCGACGCTCTTCGGCGGCATTTCCGGCTCGGCCGTCGCCGATGCATCGGCCATCGGCGGACTGATGATCCCGCAGATGGCCAAGCGCGGCTACGACCGCGACTACGCCGTCAACGTCACGGTGAATGCGGCGATCATCGCTTTGCTGATCCCGCCCTCGCACAACATGATCATCTATTCCATCGCCGCGGGCGGCAACGTCTCCGTCGCCGACCTCTTCACCGCCGGCATCCTGCCGGGTCTCCTCCTCGCCGGCGCGCTCATGCTGACGGCCTGGATCGTCGCGAAGAGGCGCGGCTATCCCACCGGCATCTTCCCGGGCCTTGCCGCCGTTCTCTCCGCGCTTCTCGTTTCGGTGCCGGGCCTCCTCCTCATCGCGATCATCTTCGGCGGGGTCCGATCAGGCGTCTTCACCGCGACGGAAAGCTCCTGCATCGCCGTCATCTATGCCTTCCTCGTCGCCGTCATCGTCTACCGCCAACTCGACTGGGAGGGCTTCAAGGAAGCGACCTTCGGCGCGGTGAGGACGACCGCGATGGTGCTCCTCGTCATCGGTGCGGCCGGCGCCTTCGGCTGGCTGATGGCCTTCCTGCAGGTCCAGACCTCGACCGTGCAGCTCTTGAAGGAGGTCTCGGACAATCCGATCGTCATCCTCCTCCTCATCAACATCGCTCTGCTCTTTCTCGGCACCTTCATGGACATGGCGCCGATGATCATCATTTGCACGCCCGTGCTTCTGCCGGTGGTGAAGGCCTTCGGCATCGATCCCGTGCATTTCGGGGTGATCATGGTGCTGAACGCCGGTATCGGGCTCAATACCCCGCCGGTCGGCTCGGTCCTCTTCGTCGGCTGCGCCGTCGGCGGCATCACCATCCGCGAGGCGATGAAGACGATCTGGCCGTTCTTCGGCGCCTCCGTCGCCGTGCTTCTCGCCGTCACCTACATCCCGTGGCTGTCGCTGTGGCTCCCCTCGGTCTTCAGGTAGAGGCGATGCACAGACTATCTTCGAAGACACTCGATCGCCTCGCGTCGACGGTCAGGCGCCCAGCCTACGATCCCGCTGAAACCCGCGTCGGCATCGTTCATCTCGGCGTCGGAGCCTTCCACCGGGCGCATCAGGCGGTCTATCTCGACGACATCCTGGCGAGCGACCCGCAGTGGGCCATCGCCGGCGCCTCGCTTCGCCGGGGCGACATGCGCGACGCGCTGGCACCGCAGGACGATCTCTTCACCGTCGCGGTACGCTCCGGAGAGGAAACGAGCTTGCGCGTCGTCGGCTCGCTGCGCTCCATCGACGTCGTGCCGGAAAACCCGGCGGCCATTCTCGCCCGCATGGTGGATCCCGCCGTGCGGATCGTCTCTTTGACGGTAACGGAGAAGGGCTATTGCCATGATCCGGCAACGGGTGATCTCGATCCCGACCATCCTGACATCCGCGCCGACCTTGACGATCCGTGGCGTCCTCTCTCGGCTCCCGGGCTTGTGGCCGAGGCACTGAGGCTGAGGCGGGCGGCGGGGATCGTGCCGTTCACCGTCATGCCTTGCGACAACCTTCCCGCGAACGGTCCGACCGTCCACCGCATCGTCTCGCAATATGCCGGTCTCCTCGATGGCGCGCTCGGCCGCTTCGTCGAGAACGACGTCGCCTTCGCCGGTACGATGGTCGACCGCATAGTGCCGGCGACGAGCGCGGACGACATCGCCGAGATCGGCCGGATGATCGGGATCGAGGATGCCTGGCCCGTCGTCACCGAACCCTTCACGCAATGGGTGATCGAAGACCGCTTCCCGACGGGGCGGCCGGATTTCGGCAGCGTCGGCGCGGAGATGGTCTCCGACGTTGAGCCTTTCGAGAGGATGAAGCTCCGGATGCTGAACGGGGCGCATTCCTCGCTCGCCTATCTCGGCTATCTCGCCGGCTACGAGACCGTCTCCTCGGCAATGTCCAATCCCGACATCGAGCGCTTCTGCCACGCGCTGATGACCGCCGAGGTGATGCCGACGCTGGACATCTCCGGAGCGAACCTGCCCGCCTACCGGGATGCGCTGCTCGCGCGCTTCCACAATCCCGCGCTCAAGCATCGGACCTGGCAGATCGCCATGGACGGCTCGCAGAAACTGCCGCAGCGTCTTCTCGGCACCATCCGCGACCGGCTCGCCGCCGGTGCGCCGATCGAGAGGCTGGCGCTCGGGGTAGCAGCCTGGATGCGCTACGTCACGGGAACGGACGAACTCGGCTCGGCGATCGACGTGCGCGATCCGATCGCCGAACGGCTGAAGGCGATCGGCACGGCGGCCGGGCGGGATGCCGAAGCGCTGACGAAGGGCTATCTCGGTCTCGATGCGGTGTTCGGCAGGGACCTGCGCGACGACGACCGCTTCGAAACGGCCGTCCGCTCGGCCCTCGCGATGCTGCTCGACGCGGGGGCGGCCGCAACGGTGGCGGTCTATGCGGCCGGATCGCGCTGACTGCCGTGACCGAAAGGAAAACGCCCAATGATCTCTGAGCTTGACCTGGATCCGGCCGGCGGTGCCGCGCCTGGTCCCTGGAAGGATGTCGGCAACGACACGAGGCGCCGCATTCTGACCCATTCGCCCGACATGATGGTCTGCGAGGTGTCATTCGGCCCGAACGGGGTAGGCCCCTTGCACCATCACGTCCACCTCCAGGCGGTCTACGTGAAGTCCGGCCGCTTCGAATTCGAGATCGGCGGGGTGCGGCGCACTGTTTCGGCCGGCGACGCGCTGGTGATCCCTTCCGACGTTCCGCACGGCTGCAGGATGCTCGAGCCCGGCACGCTCATCGACACGTTCACGCCCGCGCGGCTGGATTTCCTGGAAGCCTGATCAGGTCGCTGGTTTCAGGTCGCTGCACGCCACGGGAACCGTCGCTCGAATCCCAGCACCCCATCACACCCTCTCCGAAGGAACATCTCCATGACGGTCGAAATCCGCCACGCAATCGATCCG